>CAYLKB010000129.1:0-4320 GCA_964384165.1 uncultured Methanosarcinales archaeon | reverse complement strand
GAATCATAATAAATTATAATTTCCAGACTTTATAAAACTACTTCGGATGAAGCCGTAATCGAATGTGATTTTTTTTTGATGCTTAGAAACATAAAAAGTAAGTTTATAAATGATTTAAATATAATTTTTATTATGAATGCATTGGAAGTTAAAAATATATCAAAAATTTATCATGGAGGAGTAAAAGCTGTTGATGATATTTCATTTGTTGTTGAAAAAGGAGATTTTTTTGCTTTACTTGGTCCTAACGGGGCTGGAAAATCTACTACTATAGGTATGATTTCATCTCTTGTAAATAAGACTTCGGGAAATATTAGAATTTTTTCTAAAGATTTACATAAAGATGAGTTTGAAGCTAAAAGATATGTTGGCCTTGTTCCACAAGAATTTAATTTTAGTGTTTTTGTGCCTGCTATTGAAATTCTTGAAGACCAAGCAGGTTATTTTGGAATTGATGGTAAAACTGCAAAGAAAAGAGCTGAGAAATATCTTAGGCTTTTAGGGCTTTGGGAGAAGAGAAATGAGATGGCTAGGAATTTATCTGGTGGTATGAAGAGAAGATTAATGATTGCAAGAGCATTGATGCATGAACCTAAATTACTAATTCTTGATGAGCCAACTGCTGGAGTTGATATTGAAATTAGAAGGTCTATGTGGGAGTTTTTAACTAATCTTAACAAAAAAGAGGGGATTACAATAATCTTAACTACACATTACTTGGAGGAAGCAGAGAATTTATGCAAAAATATTGCAATAATTAACAAAGGAAAGATTATTGAAAATACTAGTATGAAAAACTTACTTAGAAAACTTGATAAAGAGACTTTTGTTTTGGATACAAAGAATGAATTTAGACCTGATATTTTAAAGGATGCCAAGTTTGAATATAAGGTTGTAGATACTACTACTTTGGAAGTAGTAATTAAAAAAGAGGATAGCATTAATGGTGTATTTGATTATCTTAAAAATAAAAAAATTGAAGTTTTGAGTATGAGGAATAAAACAAATAGGCTTGAAGAATTGTTTATTAATATGGTGGAGGTTAAAGAATGAATAAAGATTATTTTTTTATGTGTTATTATTCTATTAGGACATTATTTATTAAAGAAACTCTTAGATTTCTCAGAATCTGGCCTCAGACAATAGTTCCAGCAATTGTCACATCTTTTTTGTATTTTGTAATATTTGGTAGTTTTATTGGAAGTCAGTTAAATGATATTAATGGCATATCATATATTGCATTTATAGTTCCAGGTCTCATTATGCTTCAAGTTATTATGAATTCATATATGAATGTTGTATCTTCATTTTTCTTTTTTAAATTTCAGAAAAGTATCGAGGAAATATTGGTTTCTCCTATGCCTGCGTGGGCAATATTACTTGGTTTTGTAGGTGCTGGAATTTCAAGAGGGTTTTTTGTTGGTTTGGGTGTTACTATTGTTTCATTATTATTTGTAAGAATTCAAATTTATAGTTTTTGGATTGTTTTTGCAATTTTTTTAATTTCATCTATGCTTTTCTCACTTGGTGGTCTTATTAATGGTATTTATGCCAAAAAGTTTGATGATATGATGATTATTCCTAATTTTGTTTTAACTCCTCTTATTTATTTGGGTGGTGTTTTTTATTCGATTGGAATGCTTTCAGGAATTTGGCAGACAATCTCACTTTTTAATCCATTATTATATATTATTAATATATTTAGATATGGGTTTTTGGGAATTAGTGATGTAAATGTTTTTTATTCATTTGTTATATTATTGGTATTTGTTTTTTTACTTTATATATGGGCATATATGCTAATAAAAAAAGGATATAATATAAGAGTTTAATTTTATTTTTTAGTGCAAGATTTTTTTAAAAATATTGGATTTTATTTTGTTATTTATTAATAATTATTATATTTTTTATCCTTAAATATAATATCGGTAAAAATTATTTAAGTAATTTCTTTAAAGAAAAAATTCATAATGATTTAGTATCATGGTAAATAATAAAAAAATTAGTGATAAAAGAAATTTATATAAAAATGCATTGACATTGGTTGTATTGGCTATTATTATAACTATTGGAGTTAATGCTGTTGAGAATGATATGTCCTTTAATTTAATTGATGTAGATAGTGAAAAGGCGTTATTTATAGCTGATATTTATAGTGTATCGGATTTAATGCAAGAGGGTTTTTATACATTATCAGTAAGTAATTCTAGTGTAATATATAAATGCAGTTTTGATAAAAAATTAGTATTTGTTTCATGCAATGAAAGTTTATTTGAGATAGGTTATCTTAATGAGACAGGATATGGGTATGGAATTGATAATAATAAGTTTAAAGTAATTTTTAATTGTAATAATTGTATGGGGGAATATATGGCTAAACTTGAATTTAATAATTCGAATAATATAATTGAGTCTATGATTGTTGATTTTGTTTTTGCTGATGAATTATTATATGTTCTTGAGGATTTTGAAGAGAATGCTTATGACATTTCAGGTTCTAGTTATGATATCGGTAGTTATGTTGATTATTTTGGGATAAATTGGAG
Organism: uncultured Methanosarcinales archaeon; assembly: GCA_964384165.1. GTDB lineage: Archaea > Nanobdellota > Nanobdellia > Woesearchaeales > UBA583 > UBA583. The sequence continues at coordinate 1,774 of CAYLKB010000129.1, read as the reverse complement.
TTATTATGATGTTAAGAAAACTTATAGCCAGGCAATTAATGGGACTTCATTGATATTGAGGAGTTATGACACAGGTTCTTATATTAAATTTAATGTACAGAATTATACATTTTTGAATAGTATGTCTGTGAGTATTATTAAAGCATATTCTACAGCAGGTTCGAGAATTGTAGGAATATATGCTGATAATCTTCTTTTAAATAAAAGTATTGAATTGTCTGATTTTGGTGATACTTATGAATTGAGAATTAATGAGATAGATTTAAATAATGTTTCATATATAAGAATAGCTTCTATTGGTATTAAACAAATTGTAATTGATGATATCATGTTTTCAATTAAATAAATATTATTGTTATATATAATATATACTTATTATATTTAAAATTAGTTTTTTGTGGGATAAATATTACACCTTTAGGATAAATTTATAAATGATTGATTATAATATATTTTATATGATACTAGATTACATTAAAGAAAATAAATTGTCATTAATGCTTACTTTACTAATTTTTTCTATTTTGACTGCTGTGTTTGCATCAATTGTTCCTGTTCAGATTAATTTGACTCCTGATGAGGTTTTAGCTGATGAGGGTTCTCTTTTAGATTTTGAAGCAGATATTAGAGTGCAATCATCTCAAAGACTTGAGACTAGGGAATTATTAGTTACAATTGAGGATAAAAGCAATTCAGATAAAATTATTTGTACATTTGATTTAAATTCAAATCCAATTGAATGTAATGAAAATATTACAATAAAGAAAGTTAGAGGTAATAATTTACTAGGATTTGGTTATGGTTATAGTTATGATGGGGGTTATGGTTATGGAAATGATGATGTAGGTTACGGTTATGGAAATGATGATGGGGGATATGGTTATGGAAATGATGATGGTATTTTTGGATATAATTATGGGTATAACTATGGATATGATTATGGATATAACTATGGATATTTCAGTAATACTGTTTATAGAATAGATTGGCAAACTCCAGATGTTAATGAAGATAAGGAATATGAACTTGTTTTTTCATTAGATGGGAAAATAGGTTCAAATTCTGGTGTTTTTTCATCTAATCCTTCTCTAATTTACTTAAATAATATGGATGATAATGGGGATGGAAGTTCTCAGGGCAGTAATTCTAATGCCAATAGAATATTAAATAGCAAGATTGTAGAGGCTATAAAGAATGCTACAGGAATTAATATTTCAGAAATTAATGGTGATTCTGCTATTGATTTTAAAGATTTATTTAATGATTCAAATATTACTGAATATAATTTTTCGGATTCGGAATTAAAATTTATTAATGAATTGATTAATGGCTCTGGGAATTTTACAAACTTTGGTAATATTACAGATATTAATAATAGTGATTCTGGATTAGATTTTACAGGTAATATTATTGGTAATCTTCCAACTATTGTTGGAGCAATAATTGGTTTGATAATTATGGGAATTATAATTTTTATAATTGTTAAATAAATATTTTAATTAATAAGATTCAAGTTTTTTTTATTTTAATTTTTAATTGTATTTATATTTAGTAAATATTTAATAATAAATGTTGAGATGCGATATATATTCATACTTTTGACTTTTGTTTATTATATTTATTTTTATTTTTTAATTTTTTTATAATTTAAAATGATTTTTATGAACTTATTGTTATATTGATATTTCTATCTTGTTTTGAATTTAATTTTCTTATTGGCAACTATATCGTTTCAAGATTACCCCATCCTTTAGGGTGGGGCTTAACTTTAAAC
>CAYLKB010000128.1:0-4434 GCA_964384165.1 uncultured Methanosarcinales archaeon | reverse complement strand
TGTCGATGATTGGTATGAAATTAATAATCACATAGTTATGACTAACAGTAATCGTCAGAGCGAAGTAGACGCTTTAATCAAAGAACAATTTGACGATGAAACACTGAAAGTCTGTCATAAATGGGCGACATTAGGTAAGGGTAAATTTTATTACCGGAGCGGTATTCTGCACCACACAGAGAAAGTTGTTGGTCAGAAAGTTCGGCAGTTAGTCGTACCGAAGAACCGCAGAGAGCAAGTACTGGAGTTGGCTCATGCTACGTGTGGGATGCACTTAGGGATTAAGAAGACAGCTCAGCGCACACGTTTGTCATTTTTATGGAATACGTTGCGACCAGATGTAGAAGCATACGTAAATTCTTGTAGCAATTGCCAATTACGCCGACGACTACGTACGGTAGATAGAGTTCCGATCACGCCGATACCACGTGCCACCTTACCATTCCAACTCATGACAATGGATTGTATAGGTCCTCTTGATCCAGCAGCTGGCCCTCAAAAATACCAATATTGCTTGATGATACAAGACTCGTTCACCCGTTGGCCCTCAGCATTTTTACTGAAAAACTTAACAGCGAAAGCCGTTTGTCAAGCCCTTCTGGAACTTTTCAGCAACACGGGGGTTCCAAATGAATGTACCATGACATCCGACAGAGGTACGAATTTCACCAGCTCTCTAACCCAAGAGTTCCTAAAGCGTATTGGCGTGTCTCCCCGGTTCAACACGCCCGGACACCCCGAAGCTAGCGGGGGTGTTGAAAGATTAAACCAGACATTCAAGAATATGCTGCACCATGTTGTAAGAGAGCATGGATCTAACTGGCACAAATTTGTGCCTTTTATCATTTGGTCTCTACGTGAAGTCCCAAACGAAACACTTGGGCTTTCACCTTACTCGTGTCTATATGGGTTCACACCCCGCGGACCATTGTCGCTATTAAGAGATAATTGGGTAGGTGAACAAGAACTGCCACCTAACTTTGGTAAATCCGCTACACAGTACATGCAAGAATTAAAAGAGACACTAGAACAGGTACATGACTATGTTAATGAACATGCTGTTAAAGCTCAGAATAAATACGCCCATGATTACAATTTAAGAGCTCGTAACAAGACGTTCAATGTAGGAGACAAAGCTATCGTGTTGACACCCGATAGCAACAACAAATTATATGCACGCTGGATTGGCCCAGTAGAAATAGTGGAAGTAAAAAGTCCATTCAGCTATATAGTTGATATGCCAGACGGTTCGAGAAGGCACTTCCATGCCAATAAATTGCGGAAGTACATCGAACGAACGGATACGTCTATCAATTCTGCCATGGTTATTGATGAGACTGAGCAAAGCTTTGGTAAGATCGAAGAAGCACCCACATCAACCATTAATGAGGTTGACATGCGGCCTAGTGAACTTATTGATGCGTCACTGCTATCGCACCTGGATAGCCGTCAGAGTGAACAGATGCTGTCACTATTCGATAGATATCGTAAATGCTTCAGCGAAAAACCAGGATTTAGTAGTATCGTGGAACACGAAGTCAACTTGAAGCCTAACTTTGTTCCTCGCCTTGCAAAGGCATATCGCATACCAGAGGCTCTGAAACCCCAAGTGAACACACAAATTAACAAATTAGTTAAGGATGGATTCTTAGTACCATCAAAAAGCCCAATGACGAGTCCAATCGTATGTGTATTGAAACAGAACAAAAAGGATATCCGCATTGCTTGTGATTATCGATATGTGAATTCTTTCTCGTATTCTGATGGATATCCACTCGTTACTCTCAATGAGCTTTTCACCAAGATAGGGGATGCTAAATATATCACGACATTCGATGTCAGATCAGGATACTGGCAGATCCCAGTTAAGAAATCCGATAGATGGTTAACAGCAATTGTGACACCTAGCGGCTTATGGGAATGGACTCGCGTCCCTTTCGGAATGAAGGGCTCTGGGGCTACGTTTGTGCGAGCCCTACAATCCATCATCCAACCATTGAATGATTTTTGCGTTTGCTACGTTGACGACCTGGCAGTGTTTAGCCAAACATGGGAAGAGCATCTGACACACGTTGAACAGCTGCTCTCAACACTCCAGAATGCTGGAATAACAATACATATCACAAAGTGTCAAGTTGCCAAACCAGTAGTAAAATACCTTGGAGAAATCATTGGATCCGGAATTCGGAAACCCGACCCTGACAAAATACAAGTTATTAAATCTCTCCATAGGCCTCAGAATCAAAAGGAGTTAAAATCCGTATTAGGACTCCTATCATATTTCAAACACCATGTTGCAAATTTTGCTTGTATAGCGAAACCACTTACTGATTTAACATCAAAGCGGATTCCCTCAGACATACCATGGGGTTCAACCGAGCAAGCGGCATTTGATACGCTAAAAGGAAAGCTGTGTGAGGTTACAGAATTGAAAATACCCCGAATAGGAGATCCTTTCAGTATTCACACTGATGCCAGTGTAATTGGATGTGGGGCCTGCCTAATGCAGAAGGATGAGACAGGCACGGAGTTCCCAATTGCATATGCTAGTCAGAAACACACTGGAGCACAATGTAAATGGAGTACAATAGAAAGAGAGGCGTATGCAGTGATATTCGCTCTCCAAAAATGGAACGATATCATTTGGGGTTCGTCAGACATTGTCCTGTATTGTGACCACAACCCCTTAGCATATATTGTGGACTGTGCCCCAAAAAGCCCCCGACTGATGCGATGGGCCTTGGCACTCCAATCATACCCCACCCTACGGGTCTTATACAAGAGGGGCACCTCGAACATTGTTGCAGACTATTTATCGAGGCTGTGAATTAGGTTAAATTGGCAGCCGGGCATGGTGGACACAGACTTGCCCGGTAGGGGAGCCCGTCACATTTAAGTTCATATTGCGTATAAATTACATTGTATTGTTTCATGTTTATGTTGTATGTCACCATCGTGGACATTCTTCAAATAACAATGGAGATGTGTGATGATTTGAGTTGAACAGTTCTTGAGGCAGACCGGAAGTTAACCTACAAAATGGACCTGAACTATTTTATTTTATTTAGTATCGTTTTAATGTACATATTTCATTGTTAATAAACTATTATTAACGAAGAACATGACATTCTGGCGCAGTCGACAGGATACTACAGATTGATGCTATTATCGACGTCAATATCGACCGACTGAGTGATTTTCTGCCTCGTGGCCGAGTGGCTGGATTCTGTGCCATTATCGACCAGTACAGGCAAGTTTGTGTTTACACTGTTCGGCTTGCCAAAGTGGGATTAGTGATAGCAAGTGGTGGTGACGTTTTTCGATAGCTCGATTAGGCCTACACTTGTTGGTAAATCACGATGGAGGGGCTGAGTAATGAACAGATGGAGAGTCTGAAAAAGACTAGCAGTGACCGACTGAGGAGTGACCTTATTAAGGCTGGGCTAGACGAAGGGGCCGTCAAGGCGATGGATAGGCCCGAGTTAGTGAGCAGAATGGCGGAAATTATTCGTGTCAAGACCACAACCTCTCCAGAAAGTAGTGGGGCTACCGGTGGCGTTAAAACTGAGATAGAGTTAAAGGAAAAGGAAATAGCCTTGAGAGAAAAGGAGCTATATTTACGAGAGCAAGAAATGCTGCTGCGTAGAGAGGAACTCCATAGACAAAGGAAACTTGACAAGGAACGAGAAGAGAGAGAAAATTCGATATCGTCTCGAACAAAACGTTTCGCCGATACTGTTAAAAATGTATTTCTAAAAATGAGTGATGATGCAGCAGAACTGCCACTTTTTTTCGATAGCGTCGAAAATCTCTTCAAAATGTATGAAATTCCAACCGACCTTCATGCCAAATTATTATTGCCATTATTAAGTCGCAAAGCGAGACAAGTCACAAATCGACTGTCTTTGGCTGACTTGGACAAGTATGATGTTGTTAAAGAAAAATTATTGGCAAATTTTCGTTTAACTCCACGCGAATACTTAAATCGATTTCGAAATGCCAGGAGATTACCTGATGAGTCTTATACACTATTTTGTGCCCGATTGGAAAATATGCTTCACTATTATCTTCGCAGCCGAAAAGCCGATGGTAACTTTGACAAAACATTTGATTTATTGGTAAGTGATAAACTCAAGGAAACACTACCAGCTACCACTCTTAATTATGTGCTCTCTCTTGAGGGTGATGTAACCTTTTCAGCTATGAAGGTAGCAAGTTCTGCTGATACCCATATGAATAATTTCGGTACCACACAGAATAGAGATTGTAATACATTCACCAGTCAAGTGAATAGACCAAACCTACCAAGGGAGAGATTGTGTTATAAATGTAAGTCACCTTCACATTTGGCAGCTAATTGTAACAGGTCATTCAATACCAGTCCTAGAGCTCAGGCTAACACAACCTTGGTCAGGCACGTAGATGAACAGAGCC
>CAYLKB010000127.1:0-4550 GCA_964384165.1 uncultured Methanosarcinales archaeon | reverse complement strand
GGTATTTTTCTTGATAAACTTAATATGGATTATGTTAATAGGTTATCTACGATATTAGTATCTATTGATGGGACTCCTTTTCATACAGATGATAGGAGGGGTATTGGAGTTTATGAGAAAGTAATGAAGAATATTGGCAATATTAAAAGTCAAGAGTTTCAAGGTGATATTATTGCAAGAATGACTGTTGATGAGACATGTGATATATTTGATAATGTAGTTTATCTTCTTTGTAATGATGATTTTAAGTTTGAGTTTGTACATTGGCAAATTGATGCACAGTTTTTTAAGTCTGATTATCAGAGTAGAAATTTTAAAGCTTGGGCTATGTTTCAATATAATCCTAAAATTGATAAATTAGTACAATGGTGGGTTGATGAAATGAGAAATGGAAAAGTACATAAGATATATCCATTTTTAGGAATATATGATTCTATTGTTAATGATAGATTAGCAAAAATTCATTGCGGTGCAGGCCATAGCGTACTAGGTATTCAAACAAATGGGATTGTTACAGCTTGTCCTATAACAGCTGGTTATAAACCATTTTATATGGGAGATATAAGGAGTTCTGATTTAAGAAATATTGTAGAGAATGAGATTGAACCTGAAAATCCTTGTATTGATTGCAAGATTTATAATATATGTTCAGGTAGATGTTTATATGCAAATAAAACGAAACTTTGGGGGGAAAAAGGTTTTGATGAAGTTTGTGATACGGTATTTTTTTTAGTTAATTCTATTAAAAGAAGAATACCTGAGATTGAAAGACTAATCGTAGATAAAAAAATTAAAAAAGATGATTTTTATTTTAGAAGATATAATGGAGTTGAAATTATTCCATAATTAATTATTTTATTTATTTTTTTTTATGTTAGCATAATTTGACTTTCCATTTTTGGAAATAAGTCTGCAAGAGCAGTTACTCCTAATATATCAATTAATGTGGGTTCTGGTCCGTAATTAACAATAATTGGGTCTATTGTTCCTGTTTTAAATTTCATATCCTCTAATACATCGGGATAATAGCCTATTTCATCAATAAAACCTAAGTCATATGCTTTAGAACCTAAAAAGATTTCTCCTGTTGCATATTCCCAAACTTTGTCTTCCTGCATATTACGACTTACAGCTATATGTTTTACAAAATTTGAATGGACTTCATCTAGAACTTCTTGAATTATTTGTTTCTCAGCTTCTTGCATTTCTCTAAATGGGGTTCCAAGGTCTTTAAATTCTCCAGCTGTTAATTTTCTATAAGATACATTGTAATTTTCTATGAATTTTTCAAATCCAAATCCTACGCTTGTAACTCCTATACTTCCAACTGTTGACATTGATGATGCATATACTTTGTCAGCAGATACTGCTATCCAAAATGCTCCGCTGGCACCTACTTCATTTATTAGGGCATAGACAGGCTTTTTAGTGCTAAGTTTTTCAATTGCAAGTGAGATTTCCTCAGATGCTACAGGACTTCCACCTGGGGAATTTATATCAAGGATTACTCCTTTCACACTATCATCATTAGCAAGACTATTAAGAGTATTTGCAATATCTCTTGATGAAAGTGATGTGCCATATAATGTTGTTTGTTTTTCAGACATAATAGGCCCTGTTATAGGTACTACTGCAATTTTAGGAGTCATTGAGTATGTAATTGATGATATAATGCTGCTTAATATAAATATAAACAGAAATATAATAATTATTACTTTCCAATTGAAAAATGGATTTGAAGGAATTTTCTGAGATGGTTTTGTTTCTTTCTCATTTTTCTTCTCATCATTTATTTTGATAAAATCTACCATTATATTAATATGAAGATAATGTTTTATAAAATTTACCTATAACTCTTAATGGAAGATATTGAATATATGATAGGTGGTGAATATCATAAATTAGGTTTTGTGGATGTAATATGAGGAAAAACTAGGATTATATGATATAGGGAATTGCATAATAATCTCTGTTTTATTTAGTATCTTAAAATTTTGTTGTGTAAAACTTCCATTTTTAAAGTCTTCTTAGCATAAATATTTGTGAAATTCCTAAACTTTGAGTTTTTTTCGTAGGTATCTATTGATTTATTGATAAAATTAAAAAATAATGGGAAATAAAGGAAAATAATACATTAATATTGAATTAATGAAATAAGATAGTAAATATAATAAAAATAGTAAATATCGTGCTCAGTAGAAGTTATTAACTTCGAGAACACGATATAGCTGAGCGAGCAAAGCTAAGTGGAGAGGACACAAAAGGAAAAACTTTTGTGGACGACTATATAAGAAAACTTGGTTATTATAAGAAGCATTATATTTTTAAAGTTATATGTTTTTTGTTTTATATGGCTCAAAATAAGGATGATAATTATGAGAATGTTCATTGGGCAGATAATAGTGCTCAAAAAGTTATTGATAAGTTTCCTGATGAAAAGATTTACACATTAGCTTCAGGAATAACTCCTAGTGGATATATTCACATTGGTAATTTTAGAGAAGTAATAACTTCTGAGATGGTTAGAAGAGCACTTGAAGATAAGGGCAAGAAAACTAAGTTTATTTATTCTTGGGATAGTTATGATGCTTTTAGAAAAGTGCCAAAAGATATTCCTTCTGAATGGGAGAAATATTTAAGAATGCCTGATGGTGAAGTACCAAACCCATTTGGAAAAGGTTCATATGCGGAGGAGTTTATGAAAACTTTTGAGAATGAAGTTTCTGTATTTAATTTTCCCATAATTTTTCAAAATCAGTATGAATTGCAAAGCTCTGGCAAATATGCTCTTTATATTAAAAAAGTTATGCAAAACAGACATAAGGTTATTGATGCTTTAAATAAATATAGAGAAATACCATTATCTGATGATTGGTTGCCTATTGATGTGTATGATGATGATACAAGAAAAGATACAAATAAAATAATATCATATGATGATGAATATACTTTGAAATATGTTAATTCTAATGGAGTTCATAAGATTGTTAATTTTAAAGATGACCCTAGAGTTAAACTTAGATGGAAAGCAGATTGGCCTATGAGATGGGCATATTATAAAGTGAATTTTGAACCTGGGGGGAAAGACCATTCAACTCCAGGGTCTTCATATACAGTAGGGTCTGAAATTGTCAAAGAAATTTTTGATAGAGAGCCACCAGTATATACAATGTATGATTTTGTAAAATTAAAAGGTGTAGGGGGAAAGATATCTTCGTCAAAAGGAGGAGTTATTAGAGTAGCAGATGTTCTAAAAACATATACGCCTGAAATGGTTTTATTTATATTTGCAGGGACTCGGCCTAATTCGGAAATAGATTTATCGTTTGATTTAGATGTAATAAAAATTTATGAAGATTTTGATAAATTAGAGAGAGTATATTATGGTTTGGAGTCTGAGAAGAATCCTAAGAAATTGGCAACCATTAAAAGAATTTATGAGTTATCAATGGTTAATGGAGTTAAAATTCAAAAGAATATACCTTTTCAACCAGCTTTTAGGCATTTGACAACTGTTAGTCAAGCAAATAACTTTGAATATGAAAGAGTAAAAGATTTTTACAAAGATAGTTTGAAAACTCAGTTTGATGAACAAAGATTGAGACAGAGATATGATTGTGCTAAAAATTGGATAGAACTTTATGCACCTGAGGATATGAAGTTTAGAATTGCTCATAAAATTGATGATAATATAAGTTTAGATGATAATATTAGGAAAGTAATTAAAAATTTAATAATGGAAATTCCTAGTGTTACTGAAGCATCTTATTTAATGGGCAAGTTTAAAGATTATGCACAGGAATATGATATACAAATTAGTGATTTATTTTCAAAGTTGTATTTAATAATTATTGGAAAAGAGAAAGGCCCTAGACTTGCAAATTTGATAATTGAGAATAAAGAAAAAGTTTTAACTTTGCTTAAAAAAGTAAAATAATTTTAATAATACATATCTTTTAGTTTTAACAATCCATCAACAAATTCTGGGTCTTTTACATTTAAGTCATCAAATTCAAAATATTCTATCCCAGCACTATCAAACATTATCTCTACTGCTTGGTTTTCTTTTTCATGATGAGGTTTGACATACATGAATATTACTTTTTTAATACCTGATTGGCAAATTGATTTTGCACATTCTTTACATGGAAATGATGTAACATATAATGTAGTATTTTTTAGACTATGAGTTATTCTATTGTGAATTGCATTTTGTTCAGCATGTATAACGTATGTGTGTTTTGAGTTTAATATGTCGCCATCATCTTCATCACACCAAAATTGGGGTACATCATCGTTTAGTCCTCTAGGAAGACCGTTGTATCCAACTCCTATAATTCTTTTATCATCGTTTACAATGCATGCTCCGTTTTGTGTCTTTTTGTCTTTTGACCTAAAAGATGAAAGAAGAGCTATTGACATAAAATATGTGTCCCAGCTCATGAATTTGTCTTTTTTCATGATATATTTAAAAGTATATTCTTTATAAATATTTTGGAGTATTGCAGTAGATGAACCTTAAGATTCAACTTTCAAAACTACTTTTAGTG
>CAYLKB010000126.1:0-4644 GCA_964384165.1 uncultured Methanosarcinales archaeon | reverse complement strand
ATTTTTCTATATGAATATAAGCAGAAATGAATTAGTCCTGGAGTTATTATTGATATTAAGAGCAATATGGGTAATATAATATTAATTCTAGATGAATCATTTATATTTCCCATATTTTTAATATATAATTTCTAGTATTTAAATAGTTATTTACATGGAAATTGCAATAATTATTGTTTCGGGATAAAAAAAATGAAAATGGGATAAAAAAATTACATATAATTATAAAATATATTTTTATTTATTATTGTATTCTTATGATTTTGATTTATCTGTTTCATGTGTTTATAGTTTTTTTTTAGTTGTTTTGGTGTTTTTGCTAATTTTGGGTGTTTTTTGATGTTTTGATGTTTTGATGTTTTTGGTGTTTTGGTGTTTTGTGTTGTTTTGTGTTGTTTTGGTGTTTTTTGATGTTTTTTGATGTTTTTTGATTTTATTGAAGTTTTTGCTAATTTTGGGTGTTTTGTGTTGTTTTTTGATGTTTTAGAGTTTTTGGAGTTTTTGGTGTTTGAAAAATTATACTAGTGTAATTTTGGTCATATAATATTTTAGTTTTATTACTTGTTAGTAATTAGATTATATTAAATATTTTTTTTAGATTAAGTTTCTTATGAGAAAAGGAAATGCTGTTTCAATATCTTTAGTTGTTTTAGTTTTAATTTCTACATTATTTATATACCTTGGTAATAATAGTGGATTGTTTGTTACATCAAGTGATGTTTTTAGCAAAGTTACAGATTCTCAAACTGTTTATGGTATGGTTGATGGAATTTTTTGGGAATCTCTTGCTATTGTAATTGGAGATGGTTATAATGATGATTCTTATTCATGGTTTGAGAATGGCCCTTATCCTCCATCACCTGAGGAGTTTGCTGAAGATTTAAGATATCGGCTTATAGTTGAAATTATGAGGCAATTTAATAGTTCAGCAGATGTAACATATTATAATTTAGAATATAAGGATTTAAAGCTTGAATATGATATGGATTTTGAAGAGGATTTTCTAGAATTTAAATTAAGTAATATATTTGTTGAGACTAATAAGGATGGTAATTATATAAAAGATGAAATATCATATGATTATGATTTTAGTGATTATTTAGATATTTATAAAAGATATAGGTTATGGAATAAGAATGAGGGAGTTGTTCTTTTTAATATCGTTTCTGATTCATTTGTAGGTGTTTGTGGAAATACTTGCATTTGTGGTGAGCCAGCTCAAGTTCCTCCTTTAGAGACAGGACTTGATGAAGAGTTTATATTTAATAAAATTAATGAATATTTTTCAAAGGTTAATAATTATTTTAATGATACAAGTGTAACTTGTTTTTTTTCAATAGATACTTCAAATATTAATGATAATATTGGTGTTGAATTTTTTAGTCCTGGGAGAGATTCATTCTGTAATGGCGATGGAGCAGAATCTAGAAGTACTATGTCTAATATTTGGGATGAGAAAATTACTATTATTGATGATTCTACAATTTCTTACAAAGTTCCTGATTATTATAAAGTAGATAGAAATCTTGATGTTGAAAGAAGTACACTTTCAAGGTCTGATTCAGTTATTTCACCATTAAATATTGGAGGTAATAATGGAGGTGGTTCTTCAACAGGAGCAAATTCTCTGAGATTTAAAGCAGAACCTGCTGTGGCTTTGAAGATAACAGTTGAATGTAATCAGAATTCAGATTTTTATACTGATAATAGCTTAACATCAAGACCATTAAAAGCTGTTTTTGGATATAGAATTAATATCATTAAGCAATGCATTCCTCAAGTTCATGAAATTGATTATGATCCTATTTGTAGTTATAGTGGAAATTGCGTAGAATATGCTGGATGTAATAATGGTGCTGGTGTTTATTGTGTTGGTGATAACTCTGATATTTATCCAAATAATTGTCCTGAAGTATGTACTGGGCCTTATGAGTGTGGATATGATAATATTTTAAATAAAACATTATTTGAGTATTCTTGGGAATATCCTTCATGTTTACCTGGAGATAATCCTCATTCTCCTGAGTGTGTAACTGATACTTCTGAATGTACTGACTATCCAGACCCTGCTTCTTGTCCTTATTATGAGCCGCCTGATGTTGATAGTGATGCAGATACGGACACAGATACTGATACTGATACTGATACAGATACTGACTCTGATGGGGATGGGGATGGGGATGGGGATGGAGATTCGGATTCAGATACTGATTCAGACACTGATACAGATACAGATACGGACACAGATACGGATACAGATACTGATGTTGATGGTCCTCCTCCTATAGACCCTCCTACGCCTAAACCTGGTCCAAGAATAGACCCTCCTGCACCACCTCCACCTTCTCCAAAAAGGTGAGATTATATATTTTGGAAACATCTATATATAATTTGTATTGAAATTTATAATTTAATTATAATAAATATGAAAAAAAATAAATCTCCAATAAATTGTAAGTATGATATTCTTGGAATTAAAAAATATGTTTTTAATAGAAAAAAGTATATTTTTTTTATTTTTTTTTTATTTTTATTTGTTCTAGTATTTTTTTTTGTAATTTTTAATATGATTAATAATAATTATTCTATTAATAAGAATTATTCTGAGTCATTTCCATGCACAAATTCTGATTTTGAAGATTTTTATTATCTTGATGCTCCAAAATCTGAGAATTCTAAGTTTTCAATTAATAAAATAAGTTATTGGGAGTCAGATATGTATTATTACAATCTTTTGAGTATGGATGTAATTTCTGAGTATACAGAAAAAATTGAACTTACAAATAATGATGTAATAAAAATATTTGATTTTTTAAATGAGAATAATTTATATGAAGAATATATTGTTATTGATAATTTATTTTATGAATTAGGTTTAAAGAATGTTGGTTATTTTGATAATTCTTCTTTTTTAGTTTCAAGGGATTTAGGTGAGCAAAAAGAAATTTTAATTAATCATAATAGAAGAAAAATGGATGGTTTTTTTAAACCTGGAGTTAATACATTAGAATTTTTATTTAATGGAAGTGTTTCAAGAATATTGAGTTATAAAGCAGTTGAGAAAAATTATAGAACTTATCAGCTTTTTGAGAAATTATGTGTTGATATGGGGTTGGAAAAGAATTGTTACATTGATGAAATTAATAATTTTTATTATTATGATACCTATCATTTTATGAGAAATAATAATCAAAATAATTATAGTATTTATTATAGGGCAAATATTATTGAATCATTTGAGGATTATTCTTATGAGGATTTAAATATGACTTATAATCTGGCTAGTGATTGGGTTTTGTCAAGATTTGATGAACAAAATAGTATGTTTATATATCAATATAATCCTGCTAGCGATTATTTTCCCAAAAAAAATAATGCTGTAAGGCAGCTTTTAAGTTCAAATTGGCTTGCTAAAATGGCTTTAAATAATCCTGGGAGCATATATGAGTTTTATCATAAAGAAAATTTAAGAATGGTCTTTGATAAGTGGTATTTTGAGAATGAATCGGAGAATTTAGATGTTATAGGTTATATATATTTTGGTGATAAATCTAAGATTGCAACAAATTCATTATTAATTTTAACTTTGATTAATAGTCCTTATTATGAAAATTATTCTATTCAAATAGAGAGACTTGCTAATATGTTGATTTATAATATGCGAGATGATGGTTCAATTGCACCTTGGTATATGGAACCTGAATATATGTATAATGAGGTTGAACTGATGTATTTTTATAGTGGAGAGGCAATTTATTCTCTTGCAAAATTATATCAGAAAACTAATGATGAAAAATATTTAACTGCTGCTGTAAAAATGCAGAATTATTATTATGATTTGTATATTAATAATATTGAAAAGAATTTTTATCATGCATATATTCCTTGGCATTCAATGAGTATGTTTGAACTTTACAGAATTACTGGTAATTATAGTTATGTAATGGGTATTTTTATGTTAAATGATATATTAGTTCAGATGCAAAATAAAAAAGGTGATATTGCTTATGATGATTTAGGTAGATTTTATACTTCTGGGCCACCTGAGATTGGTATTGCTTTTTCTGGAGGTGATGGGATTTATCTTGAAAGTTTGGCAGTAGCATATAAATTAGCTGAAGAATTATGTGATAAAAAAAGGATGGAAATTTACAAGAACTCAATGTTCCTTAGTGCTTATAATTTATATAATATGCAAATTAGGGAAGAAGATGCTTATTATATGAATAATCTTTCTATAGTTTATGGAGGGGTTAAATTTAAGGCGCAGGATAATAGACTTAGAATTGATACAGTCCAGCATGCTGTTGATGGTTTGGGCGAAGTTCTTGATTTATTTGATGTTAGAAATTTTGTTTATACTGGAGTTCTTAATCGTGATAATCAAATTGAAGTTAATAAATGTCTTAGTAATTGGTCTGTTGAGAATAATTTTTATCAAGATTTGGCTCAAAGAGCAACCACTTTTTGTTTTGATAATTATTGGGATAATAATTTAAGATATAATGAATGTTTGATTGATATTAAAGATAAGTCGAGTATTTATATTAAATATATTGCACAAAAATACTCTAGATGTTGATATTTATTGGCTTCATCCGACTGAATATAATTTTTATCAATATACTGAATTCTTAATAAAAA
>CAYLKB010000125.1:0-4674 GCA_964384165.1 uncultured Methanosarcinales archaeon | reverse complement strand
TAGAATTTTTTAATGCAATATTTCTTGCATTATAAGAACCCATATTATTTTTTATATTAATAGTTTTTACATCATATTTTTTACAAATATTATGTGTATCAGGATCTCCTCCGTCATTAGCAACTATTATTTCAAATTTATTCTTATTATATTTTAATTTACTTATTGAATTTAATGTATCATTTATACCCTCAGGATCTTTATAAACTGGAATAATGATACTAATAAAATTCTTTTTAGGTTTATACTTAAAATTAATTTTATTATTTATAGTATCCATTTTTTAACTTATATATTATAATTATTTAACCTTGTAGCTTCATATAAACGAGCTGAAAGAGTATTTTTGTCAGAAGAATTATTTATTAATAAATTTTTTTTGAAATCATAATTATTAGTAAATTGTCTATTAAGCCATTTATATATTAAACTTAAAAATTCATTATTATCTTTACTGAATTCTTGAAAAAATAATGAAATTTCAATCCCTGTAATATTATAACCAAATCCAAATTCATTATTAATTACCTTAACATAATAATTCTCACTAAAAGTAAATTTTTTTATTTTCTCAAATTTTCTTGAATTAAAGAATGAAATATTCCCCAATGACTTTTTTAAAATGCAAAAACCATATAAATTAAAAGAGTGATAACCAATTGACAAATAATAATTTTCTTTATTGATAATTTTGTAAATATATGAATTAGATTTTTTTAATAGACTTTGATTACTATTTATTAAATGATTTATTAAACCATTAGGATATATTGTTATTATTTTATCAATATTATTTATGAATGTCATTACTTGAAATTTTATTTCATTATCATAATTCATAATTAAAGACCCAATAGCAGCAAACCATAATTGCTGATTAAATGTATCCATTATCCTAATTGGTTTACCATCTAAATCAATTTCATACCATAGACCTAAATTATTATCAAATTTATGATATAGATATGTTTTAATAATTTCTTTTTTTAAATTATCATCTCCTATTATTTCGTTAGCCATTATCAGTGCTTCTAGAACCCATGCTTGACCAATTAATCCATTTGATTTACTTTTTTTATTTGTTTTTCTACAATAAAACGCTTTATTATATGGTCTACATTCTTTAGATAATAAATAATTAGTAATTTTTATTATAGTATTATAAAACTTTATATCATTTGTAATATTATAAGCATAACAAAATAATTTTAACCAATTAGCACTATTTCTTGTTGGTGTATCAATATCTTGCCAAGGGCCATTATGTCCTGCCATAACAAAACCATTTTTATTAACATGTTTTAATCCAACATATGCTGTCTTAATTAATAATTCTCTTAAAAACATCTATTAATATATTCTATTATATAATTTATAAATCTTTACAAAAGTTGAAATTTGTTTAATAATATAAATTTCTTTTGACTTCTTTGTGCGTTCAAGTTAGAAAAATTTTTGTGTATTAGAATTTGAGAATTTAGTGAGCTAAGCAAATTTCTTTCTAAACTGTATTGATAGCTCAATATTACGAAAGTGCAATTAGTTAGGAGTGAATGAAATGAATAAAGAAGTTCTAATATCCCGAACGAATTAAATGAGTGAGACAAACTAAAAGGCAATAAGTATTTTCTTTTATTTTGATACTATTTTTCTTTTTTTGTAAAATCAGTAATTGTCTTTTTTCTTGCATCTTCATAATCTAAAACATGTAAGTTTGACAATATACTATTTTTATATGTAGCAATCCCATTTACCTTAATTCTTTTACATAAAATAGAGCCAATTTCTTCAGGATTTATTGAATTCTCAAAAGATAAAGGAACTTTTTTATCACTCATGTCAATTGTAAAAAAAAAATACTTCTTTACTTTCAGACATATCTAACTTTTCAATTCTACCAAAAAATGAAACTTCATATTCTTCAATATCAGTTTGAGATTTCAATTCCTTAATTGTTATTCTAATTTCAAGATACTTAGTATTTACTATATTAAAAATATTATTTTCAAATTTTATTTCAACTGAGCTAATAATATCTTTAACTTCTATTAACTTCTCAATATGATTTAAATTAGATATATCTTTATTTAAAATTGCAGTCTCATGGAATTATCTTCAAATTTATTTTTTTTTACTAAATAAGTAAAATAATTTACAATTAAGCCTCCTATTACTGTGGAAATTGTCGGAACAATAAAATTAATTAAAATTGTATTTTCTATTGAATTTCTTTTTAAATCTATTTGAATACTCTCAATTATTTCCTTTTTATCTTTAATTTTTCGAGTTTCCTTAAGAACTTTAATTGTATTCTTAATTGTCTTATCTATTGCCATTAATTTTTTATTTAATGTATTAATATCTACAAAATTATTCAACTCTTCCCCTTTAAAATTAATTTCCAGAGTTAAATTATCAGATATTTTATTTCATATTAAGTCTTTTTTAGTCATATTTATTTTTTTAATTTTTGCTTTAAATATTTTTGTTAGTATTTTTAAATGTATCTGACATTAATATTATTTCAATTTTAAAGGAGAGCTTTTCAAATTCAAATAGAATTTTAGAATAATAATCAACATGTACTTTATTTCTCATTAAGTAATTACTATTAAAGAATTGTATATGAATTAAATAATTTCTAAGTATAGCTCTTTAAGATAATAATTAAAAATACTATTACTTTAAAATTCATGTAATATTTTTATGAAACAACAATAAATGATATATTTACTTTTTATAAAATATAAATAAATAAAAACATAAAACAATAAATTGAGCTAATATATATGCATAACCTAATCCAACTATATCGTATTTTAAAAAATATAAACTTAAAATTAATATAGAAAAAGAATTTAAAATATTACCAATTATAATTATATTAATAAATTTTTTAATCTTGTATAATGATCCAAATATATTATTAAGAGATAAAATTAATGTACTTAAAGCCAATAATACTAATAGAGTATAACCATGTTTTGAATACTCATCACCAAAAATATTTAATAAATACTTTCCAAAAATAATAATAAAAGTTATTGCAGGTAATAAAATAACATATATAATTTTTATAGCTTTTAAAATTAATAATTTTATATTATTTTCATGATAACTACCTTCAGCAAATAAACTATTAGAAACCATTCTAGGAATAATATATAATAATGTAGCAATTTGTAATGTAATATAATAATAAGCGGCTTTTTCTGACCCCAACGATGATAATATTATTAATGGTAAGATCATTGTATTAATACCGCCAATAAAATTAGCAATATAATTGCCGAAACTATATCCACCAATATTTTTTATAATTGAATCGTGAAATACAAATTTTGGTCTGTACTTGTAGACTTTTATTAAAACATAAAAACAATATACTGATGCAATTGCTAATGCAAGCATCCAAGAACCAAATATTACATATGAACCAAATATTCCAAAGAATATAAATATTAATGGTATTATAATTTTTAATACTGAAAAAATTGTATTTCTAATTAAATTATATTTTGTATCTCTAAAGGCAATAAATATACTTTCAATTAACATATTGAATGATGATACAACCATAAATAAAATGAAACTTAATGCTAAGAATAAACTTTCTTTGATAAATAATAAGTCAGGTGTGAAAAAATTAATACCCATCAAATATATTGAAGTTATTATTATTGTTACAATAGTTACAAGTGTAAATGTAGTATTAATTTTATCATTCTTTCTTTTTGAGTTTGGTAAAAATCTAATTAATGCTACATTTAATCCTAATGTTGATAGACCAGTAATTAATCCCATGACTGAAATTATGGCTGTTGCTAGTCCTACCTCAGGAGGATCAAAGTATCTTGCTACAATTATCCAAAAAACAAATCCTAAAACAGACATAATACCTGTACTGGCCATTAAGTATATAGAATTCTTGTACAATGAATCATTCATAATTTTTATTCCAAAGTTTATGACTTTTTGTACTACCACTAATATTTGTATTTCTAAAGTAATTTATAAAGTTATTTCATCTT
The DNA here is from genome assembly GCA_964384165.1 of uncultured Methanosarcinales archaeon. GTDB lineage: Archaea > Nanobdellota > Nanobdellia > Woesearchaeales > UBA583 > UBA583. Next base: position 643 of record CAYLKB010000125.1, on the reverse strand, counting down.
AGTATTCTATGTGGTTTCGCGAAATTATTTTGTAATATTATTAATACTTTAAATACTCTTAGCAAGTTTTCTATCCATGATTTTTATTTTTGGATAAATATTTATAATTAAGTTTTTATAATATTAGTCACCATGTTTTGAATGGCTATTATAAGAAGACTGTCAAGTGAGCAATGTAATTGTTGCAAGAAAGAAAATAATGAGCTGTTCCTCATTGTTGGTTTTAAAGAATTATCAAGTGATGATAATGAATTATTATAATTCGTTATACTATTATTTCTTAGGACTCAAGTGTTATCACATAGTCGTCTTCCATTATGTTGTATGAGAAGTCTCTGCATTTGATGTAGTATGTGTTTTCTTTGTCTAAGTCGTCCCATTTTAGAGTGACTTTGTGCATATAAGAGGCGCCGCCAATGAATCTTCCAGGTTGGTCGTAATAATTTACTTCAGGTTTGTTGTCATAGTGACAGTAACCTTTTTTGTTTGTAATTATTTTCATTGTAATTCCTGTTTCTTCTTTTTTTAAATCGTAGTCTATTATTTCAGGTGCTTCTCCTGTGGATTCTATTTTTATATATTAAACATTAATAGCTCCGTTCGGAGTTAAGTAATATTTAACAAATATTTCTTAATCTGAATA
>CAYLKB010000124.1:4188-4723 GCA_964384165.1 uncultured Methanosarcinales archaeon | reverse complement strand
AATAGGTTGTGACTATGAAAATACAAGGAATGAATTAAAGGGTTGTTCAAAGGATGTTTAGGTTATGGAAGTTTTTTTACGTAAGAAAAATTTTACTACAAAACTTTTATGTGACGATGATGATAGGAATCTATTAAGAGTTTCTGGAAAACCAACTGGAAAAAATATAATGAAAAATTTAGAAGAATTTACAAATCATACTGGATCTTTATTCTTACACTATTCAGGACACGGTTCATATACATATGATATTTCTAATGATGAAAAGGATAATTATGATGAATTAATTATTGCTTCTGATATGACGGAAATTACAGATGATACCCTTAATAATTATTTTTCGGATTTAAATAATAAAACCAAATTATTCTGTCTATTTGATTGTTGTCACTCTGGAACAATTGTTGATCTAAAATATAAAGCTATATTTAAAAATAACAATATAATAGAACTGGTTGAAAATAAAAAAGACTTAGAGCTAAATCTCAATAATTTCTCAACAGAACTGATAAAGAAGTTGGCAGCATCGAAACTG
>CAYLKB010000124.1:3252-4178 GCA_964384165.1 uncultured Methanosarcinales archaeon | reverse complement strand
AAAAAGACTTAGACGCAGATATTATTGCCATCAGTGGATGTAAAGATGAATAGACTTCTGCCGATGCATTTATTAACGGAAGTTATAGAGGCGCTATGACATCAGCATTTAATAATGTCTATAATTCGACTAAAGGTCAAATTACAATTGGTGAACTTGTAAAACACATGAGAAAGTGGTTAAAACAACATGGATATACTCAAATACCACAACTAACATATTCTAAACCTGGGTCATATAATAAACCACTTAAATACTATCTTGAATAAAAATTTTTTATTATAAATCAATTATGATTATTAAAATTATGATTATTAAAATTATATTTTTCCAAATAATTACTTTCTAATTCATTGTCACTAATGTCATTCACATCAACGTCATTCACATCAAAGTCGTTCTCATCAAAGTCGTTCTCATAACTTTCATATGAATGTTCTTAAAATTAACTAAATGCCTATTGATTAATTACTTCAATAAATTTTCTTACTATTGCCATATCAGGTAGGATCTATTGATTTTCAATTACCACAAAGAAAAATATTAACTCCGTTATAAATGCTAGAACAACTGTAGCTAATAATGCAAAATCTACCTTACCCCATCTATAACATATGACAAATGAATAAAGAAGACTTAATAATAGTAATATACCTACAATTATAATTACAATGCCAATAGGGGCTGGATTTGGATCATCAACTGCAAATAATCTATTTAAATTATATTGTTTTCTATTTTCACTATCTTCCAATGCCGATGATTCTACTTGGTTCATATATTCTGTATCATTTAATATCTGATTCAATCTTTGTGAAATTTCTGGAATCTCTCTAGCTAGTTCAACCACTAATCCCGTCTTCTAATCAATAACTCGTTCGGCACCCTATGCACCAATATACCAAAAAAATATTGTCTATAGAATT
>CAYLKB010000124.1:469-3242 GCA_964384165.1 uncultured Methanosarcinales archaeon | reverse complement strand
TAGCAAATAATACAACTAAATTTACTGGGTGAAAGAAGTCTTTTTTAAAAGAACTTCTAATTGTGGGTCTTTCATACTCGATCATATTACTAAAAAAGATAAATATAAAAATTTTTAATCTATTATTTTATTAGACATGGGAATAATTAATGATTAGAGATTTTTGAAAGGTATATTTTCAATTATACTAATCGCTGCATTTGTGACTATATTCGAATTAGTATTTTATGTAATTATAGTGAAACCTTTAATTGTAGAATAGGTTAATATGGTTCTAAATACTGATTTTTAGATCGACATAGAACCTATTCCTGATCAAATTGAAAATAGAATACGAAGTTATGAGCAACGCATAGCGGAACAAGATACAGCACCATTTGTTGGTTCCATAGGTTCTGCCTTTAGATCATTGTTTATTGGTTTCATAAGAGATTTTTCAGAATTTATGAGAGTTTACACAACATTAGTAGGAAGATCATTTGGTGATAGATTAGAATCTTTCGCTATGGCTTTGGAAAGAAGAGAATTGGAACTTATGCAATAGACAACTAATTATTCATATGCTTTTATTGGAATAGAGATTGTCTTCTTATTTTTTATTTTATTTGTTATTTCACGTAATATTAAATTTAACAATAGATATTCAAGAACAAGTAGTAATCCATTTATAAAAGTAAAAAATAGTTTCGTTAATTTTATATTAGACCCAAGCATTGTCACTGCATTTATTACAATAATATTATTGATAAGTTTCTAGGTTCTATTCTATTTTTACGGACTTAATTATGGGTATCCAAGTCTGACAGAATTGTAGAATAGATTACTTACTAATTTAGAAAATGCTAGAGAAAAGGGTGAGTTTTGAAATATGTGAGTTTACCTACAAATATTCATAAATTTCTTTCAATATTTCAACAGGAATTCCAGTTATATATGTACCACCAGTTTCTCCCATATCTAATAGTAATTTTATTTTTGATCAATTGAAAAAATTCATTTTGGATATATCAACATTTTTTTTAAAGATAATTCTAAATATTTTCTATTGTTTCATCAGGAAGTCGACTTACATAACTTGTTTCCTCCTCTGTCATCTCCGTCAACGTTTGCTTCCATATCTCTCTCATTTCTATCATTCTGTTTGCTAATATTTCAGCAGACTGATCATATCTACGTCGATTATTAATATTTCGACTCACTCGTCTTTCATAAATAGCAACTTCATGAGGTGTTTTTTGGTCATACTCAGTTTCAACAAACGGATTAGCACCCATATTTAATAATAATTGTACAGCGTCTGGATATTTTAACACTTCAAAAAGAGCTCTATTTTTATTTTCCTGAGTCAAATTCTAAATAATTAAAGTTAATATCTCATAACTTGGAATTCGGGTTGATAATGTTAAATGCAATAAATATCTGTATTCAATATTTACATCTAGCCCATACTCTAAAAGAAGCTGAAACAAAGAAACGTTTCTGTTTGAAACTGGAATCCAAGCGGGACTTTGTCCATATTCATGGTCCTTAGCATCAGGGGCAACCATTCTATTAGGATTGGCACCATTTTCCAAAAGTAATCTAATTATACCCTCCTGTACCTATCCAATTATCGCCTGATATAAAGCAGTTTTTCCAGTAAAATTCATTAAATTAACACGAGCACCACTCTGAAGTAAAATTCGTACATTATTTATTTTGTTAGTTATTGTTGCATTCATTAAAGGTGTAAATCCAAGATCACTTTGAACATTTACATCAGCACCAGCATTTATTAATGCGATGAGTATTTCATAGTTATCTTTTTTTGCTGCCTCTATAATTGGTATACTTCTTCTATAGGAAAAATTTGGATTAACACCTCTATCCAATAATCTTCTAACATCTTTTAATGAACCAATATCAATTGCTTTTAATAAACTTATTTTTGATCGGTTTAATAAACTCATTTTATATTTAATAATATAAAATAAAATTAAATAAATAAAAATTTTGCATCAGAAGATTAACTTTCGAAAGATTAGTGTCCTTAGCTTTTCATACACAGATAAGTATCCAAACGATTAAACAGACATTCAAAGTGACTTAAGAGTTACATAAATCTCCTTGAAAGTTCCCTGAAAATCGAAGAAAATATGCCCAAAGTCCAAGATAAGAAGGTTTATCCTCGTATCAGTATTAATTTGTTTGATAATGCAATTCATACAATTCTTGAAACTATTGCTAAACAAACTGGACAAGATACTGAAAAACTAAAGCAAGTAGTAGTAGAAGTTCTGAATGATCCTGAAAAAATTCTTGTTCCCAATAAATCAATTTTTAAGAAGGGGTCACGCAAGAAGAAGGATCCTAATGCTCCAAAGAAACCTCCATCTGAGTGGGGTATTTTTATGGAAGAACAACGTGAGATCCATAAAAAGAATGGTGTTAATAGTGTGTCTATGGGTCAACTTGGTAAAGAATTTAAAGAGTTGAAGGAAAAGGCTAAAAAGGAGGGAAACTCCAGGGAAAAAAAGCGCTATGCGCAAATTCAAAAGACGGCTCAAGAACAGAAGAAAGAATATGAAAAGGCTAAGGCTGAATATGAAGGAGAGGAGCCGGTAAAGCAAAATAAGAACGGTAAGAATCTTCGAGGACCATCCGCCTATCAGTGTTTTATTAGTGACAATAAGGGCAGTAAGAAAACCAAGGAGGAACTAAAGGATGAATGGAAGAATATGAGCGATAACGATAAGGCGAAATATGAGGAGCAAAGTATCCAGAAGAAGAGGGA
>CAYLKB010000124.1:0-459 GCA_964384165.1 uncultured Methanosarcinales archaeon | reverse complement strand
AAGAGGGAATTGGGAATTGAACCCAAGGAAAAGAAGGATACTAAAAAGAATAACAAGCAAAAACAACAGGATCAGAAGGAACCGGAGGAACCGGAGGTTCAAAAAGAGGATGACGATGAGGATAACGATGAGGATAACGAAGAGAATGACGAAGAAATTATTTCCGACAATGAAGTAAGAGTTGACGATAACGAAGAAATGTACTCAGACGGGGAGTGAATATTAAAACAAATAAAATAAATATGATATAAATTATTTGATGATTTTTGCCTAGGCAAAAATTATAAAATAATTAATTTAAATTTTACTTTTTAGGAACACATTTTGGAACTTTCTTGTCATTTTCTTTTTGGACCTCCGGTTCCTTCTATTTGTATCCTATTTGGCAGAATAAATATTTAAATATATATTAACTAGTTAATTTTCCAAAATTTGTAGGAACTGAAACATCATATCCAG
>CAYLKB010000123.1:0-4753 GCA_964384165.1 uncultured Methanosarcinales archaeon | reverse complement strand
AATCCGTCTCGAAGAATTGCGTAATACCTCATCATTTATGGTTGGGATAGCAATTCTTAGGATTTTTAATTTATAATAAGAAAAAGATTATAAACCCTGGTAATTATTGTTTTAGTTATGGAGATTAAAATAAAGAAAAAGGATATTAATGCAAAGAATATTTCATATTTTGTTTACAAGGAAGATGATGAGATTTGTTTTTTTAATGATGATATTGATGATGATTTTAAAAAAGATGTAATTCTTAGGTTGAAGAATTATAAATTTTTTAAGAATGATTATGAGGGTATTTATTTAAATGTTCAAGATTATAATGTTTTTTTAGTTGGTATTAAGAAAACATATGATTTGGAGGATTTAAGAAAAGCGGTTTCTGTGTTGCATAGACTTATCGGTCAGTATAATATGGATGATATAGTAATTGAGATACCAAATTCTGAGCTTTTTGATGAACTACTCATTGTTGAGTCTATTGCTGAGGGGCTTTATTTGTCTGATTATAAATTTGATAAGTATATGAAAAAAGAAACTAAAGATGATAAGAATGAGGTTACATTTTATATTAATACTATTGAAAGAAATTTAAAATATATTGAAAAGCAAAAAATAATTTGTGATAATGTTAATTTAACAAGGGATATGGTTAATGAAAATTCTGATATTGTAAATTCTGATTATTTTCTTAAGATTTGTAAAGATTTAGCTAAGAAAAATAAATTAAAGATTAAGATTTTAGAGAAAGAAGATATTTTAAAACAGGGATTGAATTTAATGTATCAGGTAGGTAAGGGTTCTTGTTTTTCATCAAGATTTATTATTATGGAGTATATTGGTGATAAAAATTCAAAGAAAAAACTTGCTGTTGTTGGTAAGTCTGTTACATTTGATACTGGTGGAATTAATCTAAAACCTAGTGGTTTTTTGGAAGATATGAAAATGGATATGGCGGGTGGTGCTTGCGCTTTTTCAATTTTTAAAACTGCTGTTGAACTTAATATGAAAAAGAATCTAGTTCTTGCTTTGCCTATTGTAGAGAATGTAATATCATCAACTGCTTATAAACCAGGAGATATTTTCGTTGGTTATAATGGTCTTAGTGTTGAAATAGCTAATACTGATGCTGAAGGTAGGCTTATATTAGCTGATGCTATAAGCTATGTATGCAAGAATTACAAACCAACACATTTGATAGATTTGGCAACATTAACTGGCGCAGTGTTGGTGGCACTTGGGCCTAGTTTAATAGGTATGTTTGGAAATAATGATACAATGAAGAGTAAAATGTTTGATTCTGGAGAGCACACTTTTGAAAGGGTTTGGGGTCTTCCTATTTATGATGAACATAGAGAATTAATTAAGGGAAAACAAAGTGATTTGAAGAATCTTGGTGGGAAGTTAGGAGGTTCTATAACTGCTGCAGCATTCTTGGAGAAGTTTTTGGCAGAAGGAGTGAAATGGGTTCATTTGGATATTGCTGGTGCTGCAAAAGCTGAGAGTCAGAATTACTACACACCATATTTTGCAACAGGAGTTGGTGTTAGGCTTGTTGTCAATTATTTATTGGGCGAGTGAGATTTAAGTATTTCTTTTTCTTTTTTGTTTATTGTTTTTTTTTGAAGTATTTTATTTATTTGAACTTTAATAAAGTTTTATTATAAGAATATTATTATTATGAGAAATAATTTCTTAAGATTATTAAAAATTTAAAAATTTAATGTTGCAAAATAATCATCATAATTCTCTGCTCTTCTAATTAGTGTTACGGTTTTATCTTTATGTAATAAAAGCTCAGCACTTCTTAATTTGGCATTATATTGAAAACCCATTGCATGTCCATGAGCACCTGTATCATGAATGACAATTATATCATTTATTTTAATTTGTGGTAGTTTTCTATCAATTGCAAATTTATCATTATTTTCACATAATGAACCTACAATGTCATAAGTATTTGATAATTGGTTATTTTCTTTTCCTAAAATTGTAATATGATGATATGCTTCATACATTCCAGGTCTCATTAGGTTTGCCATACATGCATCAACTCCAATATATTCTTTGTATATATGTTTTTCATGAATTGCCTTTGTTATTAAATATCCATATGGGCCTGTAATCATTCTACCATTTTCCATATAAAGTTTAATTTTGTTTAGACCTTTTTTTACAAGCATTTCATTATATAATTTTTCAACTCCTTGTGATAATTTCTTTAAATTAACCTTTTTTTGTTCTGGTTTGTATGGAATTCCTATCCCGCCTCCTATGTTTACAAACTCAAATGATATTGAGAGTTTATTTGAAATTTCAAGTATTAGGTTGAAAAGCATATTGGCAGTTTCTATAAAATAATGATAATCTAATTCATTTGATGCTATCATTGTATGTATTCCAAATCTTTTAACTCCTTTTTTTTTTGCAAGTTCATATGCTTTAAAAAGTTGTTCTTTTGTTAAGCCGTATTTTGCATCTTGTGGATTACCTATAATTTTATTTCCTTCTCTTAGAGGTCCAGGATTAATAAGTCTGGTAATTTTAGTTTTTTTTCTAAAAAGTCAATATGTGTGATATCATCTAAATTTATAATTGCTCCTAGTTTAAGAGCTTTATCAAACTCTTCGATTTTTGTATTATTGGAAGTAAACATTATATTTTCGCCTATGACTCCAATTCTTTCACATAATAATAGCTCTCCAAGTGAAGAGCAATCCATACCAAAATTTTGTTCTTTTAGTAATTTCATTATATGTGGATTTGGAGTTGCTTTTACTGCAAAAAATTCTTTAAAGTTAGAATTCCAAGAAAAAACTTTATTTAGTTCTTTTGCATTTTTAATAATTGCTTCTTCATCATAAATATGAAAGGGTGTAGGGTATTTTTTTGTAATTTTTTCTATATCTTTTTTTGAAAAGGGTAGAGTCTTATTAACCATTTAATATATCTTTGGAAAAATTATTTATTTAAATCTTTCTTTTTATTATAGTCGTCCACAAAAGTTTTTCCTTTTGTGTCCTCTCCACTTAGCTTTGCTCGCTAAGCTATATCGTTTTTCCGAAGTTAATAACTTCTGTGGAGCACAATATATTATTATATCAATATATTTCTAGTTATTGTAATTATTTTGCTTATTTTTCACTTCGTTCAAGAATTCTTATTACTTTTGATTTTTATAATTATCAAAACAGGGCAGAATTATAATTTAGGTTATTTTGATATTAAAGAGGAATTTTATGGCGTAGGCGTAACTAGAGTTATGGTAGACATAAAATAACGAAGTCTTAGATTAAAATAAACAAATTAGAATATGTCCCGTCGCAGATTCAAACACAACTTTTAAGAAAAGTTGTATATAAATGAATTTTTCACTTCGTTCAAGAATTCTTATTACTTTTGTTTTTTTAAAATAAACAAATTAGAATATGTCCCGTCGCAGATTTGAACTGCGGACCACTCGATTATCAGTCGAGCATTCTAACCGGGCTGAACTAACGGGACTAGAATAAAGGCCTTCCCGAACTTTTTTGGTATGTCGGGTAATCCTTGAGCGCCTTATGCAGGACTCGAACCTGCGACCCCGCGGTTAACAGCCGCGTGCTCTACCTGCTGAGCTAATAAGGCATTAATAAATAAGATTTCGGAATGGTTTATAAAGTTTTTTGTAATGTGATTTTTTTTGAAGTGACAAATATTATAAATAATTGGCTTTTATTATAATTTATGATAAAGATAGTTGATAATATTATTTTAGTTGGGACTTCTCATGTGGCAAAACAGAGTGTTAAGCAGATTAAGGAGGTTGTTGACCAATATAGTCCTGAAGTTGTAGCAATTGAATTAGATACTGATAGACTCAATACTTTATTAATGGATGATAAAGATAAAAAGAAAGCAATGAAGAATAAGTATAAATTGAGAAAGGAAGTTGGTATGTTTGGTTTTTTATTTGCTAAAATCGCAGGGTATGTACAAGAGAAAGTTGGTGATTCTTTAGGAATAGAACCTGGTGTTGATATGAAAACAGCATACGAGACTGCTAGAGAAAAGAAAATTCCAATAGCATTAATTGATTTGAATATAAAATTAACCTTAAGAAAATTGTCTTCATTGAAGTTTTCAAAGAAAATGAAGATGTTTTTTAATTTATTTGCTAAGAGTTTTAAGAAAGAATATAGGGATAAATTAAATTTTGATGTTAAAAAAGGAGTTCCTGATGAGAAAATAATTTCTGAAATGATTGGTATTGTTAAAAAGGAAGTGCCAGATTTGTATAAGATTTTAATTGGTGATAGAAATATTCATATGTCTGAGAGATTGCTTAAATTGCGAGAAGAACATAGTGGGTATATTGTTGCAGTAGTTGGAGCTGGCCATGTTGATGGGATGATAAAGATTTTGAATAAAAGACTTGAGAGTAATAATAATACTTTAAATCAGGTGAGTTTTTCATTTAATATAGAATGAAGACTGATGCAATATTGCAAAAAGAAATATGGAATAAAAATTGGTCAAAAGATGATGTTAGGTATTTGACAAATTCGTTTTCAAATAGATGTTATAAAAAGATTCAAAATTATTATGTGTATAAAATTAAGTTACTTGATATTGGATGTGGTCTTGGTTCAGATTCAATATATTTTGCAAAAAATGGTTTGAATGTTACTTCTTTTGATTTTTCTGAAAGTGCAATAAATATAGTCTTCCACAAAAGTTTTTCCTGCAGTCATTCATTTTCATTCATTCGGGACACTTTAAG
>CAYLKB010000122.1:0-4823 GCA_964384165.1 uncultured Methanosarcinales archaeon | reverse complement strand
AGTAAAATTCTCAAACCTAACTTATATTTCTAATTTTCTGTCAAACTTGGGTTAAATAGTAAGAATAGAACTGCAATGAATGTTGTAAAAATAAATTTTGTTGTATGCATTAAGAATTCTCGCATAGCAATGTAGTCCATGTAACCATTTTTTGTTGCATTTTTGTAGAAAATTGAAAAATAAGTAATATTCATTATTTCTCTTATTAGTCTTGCAATTCCTTCAATTAACATAATAAGTATTGTACCTAAAAATAATGTTATGTTTTTGAGAAAGTATTGAAATGAGAGTGCTTTTACGGATGTTTTTAGAATTTGAATTTTATTTTTCTTATCAAAACTCTTTTTAAAATAAACTATAATTATTACTGTTAAGAATGTTACTGCTGTCATGATTGTACCTAAAAGTAGAAAATTCTTATCTAAGATTATATATAGAATAATTGGCCATAGAACAACTCCAATTGTTAACTCAATTCCTTGAGAAATAAATGCTATTTTTGATTTTTTATGAGTGTTTGATTTGATAAAATTTATATAATCTTTAAAGTTTACATCGTATTTTTTTAATCTTATATCCTCAGCAAGAAGTAGTGGTATTGTGCCTAGAAATACAAATATTAATGATATAAATAATAATATTTCATATTCAAATATTTCAAGTACAAAACCACCTATGAGTGGGCCTATTGCTGTAAAAAATGATGTTAGCATGTGAAGCGTTCCTATTTGAGAACCCATATGTTTTTTGTTGCTGTTAACAACTATTTCGCTGTGATAAATTAGCCAGAATAAAGCCATGTACATACCAAATGTTATTATGCTTAGTAATAAGAAAATGTCTGTTGTTTTCACATAATTTATAAAAAAAAGATGGGATATGTATATTACATAACTTATCAGAAGGGATTTTTTAAAACCTAAATGTTTTATTATTTTTGTAGCAAATGGTATTAATATTACAAAAAGTATTGAGTATAGTCCTGTGATGAAAATTACAAGCCATAGTTCTATACCTATACTATAGAGATAAAGGGGAATAAATATTCCTATTAGACTTTTTACGAAAAAAAACATTGAGTTGAAAAAATATACTTTACTCATCTTGTCATGCAATATTTTATGAAGTTCAAGATGATGATGTTCGTGATGCATATATAAATTTTAATATCTTTAATTTATATTATCATTTATAAATTAAGAAGTAGCAAAATATAATTTTTTTTAATTATATTTCAAAGTATGAACTATAAAAAAATAATTTGTAATTAATTATAATATGTGTTATCTGAATATCTATCATAGGCTTCTGATACAGGGCCTGTTGATGCTTCATTTTCAGGTACGCATTCACCATAATCACATACAAGATTATTATTGCACCATTTTACCTGTTCTATTCCTCCATATATTCCTTGTTGTATTTTACTACAGCATTCTTCGTATAAGTTTCCACAGGAGTCGGCATTATTTGATGTTGATGGGTTAGTGTTTGTGTTTGCAGGACTTGGGTTATAGGTCGGTTGATATGAGTTTGATGTTGTTTGTTGTTGTTTTATTTTTTTGCAAATTCCATTAACACATTCTCCATAATCGCACTCATAATTAGTATTAGGACAACATCTTTGTTCATAATCTCCGCATAATGCACATATATTGTTGTATGAATCTATAATTCCTGAATAACAAACAGGCCCATTTCCATAATTGCATGGTACAAATCCTACATGTCCGCAGTCATCATAATATGTTTTTTCAATTCTGCAAATTCCATTATCGCAAAATGAACCATATTCGCATTGAGTATTATCAACACTGTTATAACAACATGTTTCACCAAAGAAACCACAATGAACGCACATTCCTTTTTGACATTCACCTTGATTGCATATATTTTCTTGACAGCAAACATCACCATAATCTCCGCATGCTTTTGCAGTTACAACATTTCCTGAAATTGCTGAATTAGGAGATGATTGGTTTGGGTTGCATCCACTCAAAAATATTAAAAATAGAGATATAAAAATTAGTGTATAGTTTTTTATTTTCATTGTTGACATTTTAGTCACCGATTTAGATAAGATATTATAATATATAAGACTTTTGTCTTTTATATGATTTATAACAGAATTTGAGATTATTTGATTAGTTTTATTATTTATCTTGGAATTTCAATTATTAGAATTTTACAATTGGTTTTTGCTTTGATTTTTATATTATCAAGATTTGTAATTCCAAAAGCATCTCTTTTATTTAATGTTTCATTTAATATATCAATTTTACCTTCAATTACAATTGTGTATATTATGTTTTCTTTTTTGTATTTTTCATATTTAATTTCATAATTTTCTTTTAAATTTGCAATGCTAAAATAAGAATTTTGATTTATTATTATACTATTATTTTGTCCGTTTGGTGATACTAGAAGTTGGAATTTGTTTATACTTTCTTTTTCATTGAATTTTTTTTGTTCATAACTTGGTTTTATATTTATTTTTTCAGGTAAAATCCATATTTGAAATAGTTTAACTTTATCAGTTTTATTATAGTTATATTCGCTGTGTATTACTCCTGTTCCTGCAGACATTCTCTGGACATCTCCTTCTTTTATTATTCCATTGTTTCCCATTGAGTCTTTGTGAGTTAATTCACCACTAAAAACAATAGTAACAATTTCCATGTTTTGATGAGAATGAAATCCAAAACCAGAAGATGGTGCTATAATATCATCATTTATTACTCTTAATTTTCCAAAGTTTGTTTTACTAGGTTCATACCAAGAAGCAAATGAGAAACTAAATTTTGAGTGAAGCCAGTCTAGTTTCATCTCTCCTCTATCTTTTGCTCTATGTATGATAATATTTTGATTCATATTATAGTTAAGATATTAGATTATATAAATCCTATATTTAATTCTTATAAATTTTAATTACTTTTAATTACTTTTAATTGAAATCTTAAATTTAATACTTAATACTTAATTTTTTATTTCCTATTTTTATTTTAATTTTAAAATTACTAAATTGGTGTTTCCAATATTTCTTTTTTCAATAATATTTTTTTGTTCATATTTTGATAGGATTCTTGAAATTCTTACTTTATTGTAACCTGTGTAGGCAACAAGATGGTTTTGTTCTATTCTATAATTATTTTCAATTAGGCATTTAAATACTTCAGCTTCATCTTTAGGGAGAAAGAATAGTATTTTTTCTAATTGTATTTTGTTAATTTTCCATTGAAATAACAATATTATAATTGCGCCTATAATCAATGAAACAAATGCTATAGCATAAACTATTATAGGAAGACTATCTCCACTTTCTTCTGTATAGAATCCGTTTAAGATTGCAAAAAGAACTCCTAGGAAGAATATTAGTCCAAATCCTATTATCAACCTATTAATAGGGACTTCAATGTTTTTAGCCATTTTTAATTTTCAAGTTCTTTTAGGATTTCTTTGTATTCTTTTTTAGTGATTTCACCTTTTGCAAGTCTTTTTTTTAGAACATCTTCAGGTGTTTCATTACTTATTTTGCCTGATTTTAAAACCCAATAAATTATTGCTAAAAATATTGTAAATAATAGTATTTGTAATACTATCCCGAATCCTGGAAAAAATATCTGGCCTGGTCCCATAAAATTATTTAAATATTGCATTTTTTATAATATTTATTATTTTCAATTAAACCAACTTTTAAGTCCTCTCCACATTTTAGCAATAATGTTTTGAGATTGTTCTTGGTTTGAATTTTGATTTTGATATTCTTGATTTTCTGAATTTTGTGTATTTTGATTATTATTTTGAGAATTTGTATTCTCTGAGTTTCTTATTTGATTTTGCGGATTTGTTTCTTCATTATTATTTCTATTTTGATTATTGTTCATATTATCATTAGCATTAATGTTTGATTTTGAGTTTGAGTTTGATTTTGAGTTTGTATTATAATTATTACCTCTTTCCATATCTGATGAAATAATTGAGTCGTAATAATCTTGTGTTATATATTGAGGTTCATATGTTTCTCCATTGTTTTCAATTAGTTTAACAAATGATCTTAAATGGTTTCTAGAACCTTTTTCAAGATTATCATATACCGCTGAGATATCTTGATTGTCTGATATATTATTTAATTCTTGTAGGTCTTTAATATCTAAATCTTCAATTGTTGCACCTACTTTTAGAGCTGCAACTAATGAAGTTGAACCTTGATTAACTAAGTTATCATATAATGTTTGCAGTTCTTGATTTTCAAATATGCCCATTTCGTCAGTTGTCATAGGGTCGGTTATATTGTATTTTTCTAATAATGATTTTATTGCAGCTGTATGAGTGCTTTCACTTTTTGCAATATTGGAGAAAATTTGCTGGCCCCAAATTTCATATAGTTTTTGATAAACATCTCTTGCTAATTTTTCTTCTTCTCTCATTAAAATTAAACCATCAATTTCATCTTGAGATAATTCTTCAATTGGATATTGGTCTATTTGAGATTGATGATTTATTTGAGTGTCATCGTAGAGTTGATAGGTTTGGCCTCCTTGATTTTTTCCATATCCTTTTCCTTTTACAATTCCATTATCCAAATTATTGGAATTTCCATTTCCTAGATTATTACCATTATATGCAAAAATAATTCCTGCTAATATGGTTATAATTAGGATACTTGTAATTATTTTTATTATTCTTTTCATTTTTATTTCCTTTTGGATATGTTTTATACTATGTAACCACATATATATTTTATTGAAACAGCTATAATCTTTATAGTCGTCCACAAAAGTTTTTCCATTTGTGTCCTCTCCACTCGCCTTGCTCGCTCAGCT
>CAYLKB010000121.1:0-4855 GCA_964384165.1 uncultured Methanosarcinales archaeon | reverse complement strand
TATCCACTTATTTGTTTGTAATGAATAAAGTCTTCAGTCTCACAGTAACTTTACATTGGCGCAGTCGTGTCAGTGTTGCGTTGCAAATATTTTAATTAATTTGAAAATTTTTTGATTAAATTATGTCTTGGTTCTCCAACGACATAGAGTTAAATTTTAATGAAAACACAATAGTAATAATAGTAGGCGCAATATTATTGTTTCTATACCTGCTAGTCAAGTTCATCATAAAATACAACCGGCTACAAACGATTCACGTCATGAGGAACGTTTAAATGAGTTGTAAACGCCTGCTAGACAACGCCAAAAAATCCATTAATAAATTGTGGTCCCAACAAAATATAGATTCATACAGAGCGGATTTAAACCTAGAAATAACAAAAAATCCAGAGTTGATTTATGATCCTGTATTTGGGGAACTACAGTCGATTTTGAACCTTCAACAGTCGAAAAGAAATTTCCTAGCTCTACCAGAGTATTTTCAAGAGGATCCAGATAAAACCAATAAAAATTTGATCTACAAAGTTTATCGACCAATATTGCCGAAAATGTCAAATTTTAATCTTCCACCACCAGAAAAATACAAAGAATCGGATAATTGGGCAACGTGGTCAGATAATTTAGAGTCCTATTTTCACATAACGAAGATAACGGAGGATAAGGATAAAATCGAGTTACTACTCTATTTAATTGGGTTAGAGAGACGTAATAAATTAGTGGACTATATAAAACCAGAGACTACAAGTGACAAAGATTATACTTTTACTAAACTGAAAGAAAGTTGCACTAAATTATGGCAGTTGTCGGACAGTAGACAGGCGTTGGCATCTGTGTTCAATACAAATCAAGGTTCAGACAAGGTTTACGATTATGCTATGAAGATAAAAAATTTGTGTGCTAAGGCGAATATCACCGATCAGATGATAATTGTCAACAAATTCATAACTGGGTTATATTCTCACAAGATTAAATTTGAGCTATTAAAAGATGACAAAATAACAGATTTCTCCACCGCGCTCAAACAAGCTCAGCTACTCGAAAAAATAATTGAAGGCGACAAGCCATCAACATCGCAAGTGAATAAGGTTGGGGGCACAAAACCCAAAAAATCTAACAAGAAGTTCAACAATAAAAACAAGTCTAATAAGTTCAACAAGAATAACCCACCGAACAATCAAAAGGAACAAAATTCGAAGCAAAATCAGAGAAACTTTGCAAAAAATCAGTGCTTTGCGTGCAAAAATTACGGGCATTGGAAGTGGCAATGCCCCAACAGAAACCAAAACGATCGTAATTATTCAAAAACAAATGAAGTAAAAGATATATCTCAAGAGCTGGGAAGTTTATCATTTGAACCTTAAAAGATGAAAAATTTAATTAAAGTAGTGGTGAACAACATTCCTATTATTTTCGAAGTCGATACAGGTTCACCTATAATTCTTATCGACAATGCAACGTATATGCAATATTTTCAAGCCATCCCATTGACGTCATACAAACGTAAATTATATACAGCTAATGGCCAACAGTTACAAATATTGGGTTCTTTTGTATCACATATTGCGGCTGGTAACAAAAATGGATCAGCAGAAATTGTGGTTGGTGCTCATCGTTCTAAATATGCCTTACTTGGTGAAACGGGCTTAGACGTTTTATTCAATGGTTGGCGAACATACTTTACTATTAATAATGTAAGTAATGATAAGGATTTAAGATTAAGTATTTTAAGTGAAATTAAGTGTAGATTCTCAAGGGTAACAGATGGGGACTTGACCAAACCAATCGAGAAATTCGAAGTTGATTTGCATCTAATTCCAGACGCAGTTCCCATTCACGCTAAAGCTCGTCAAATACCGTTTGGATTGTATAAAATTGCACAAGGGTTATTGAATGATTTGGTGTCGCAAAAAGTGATTCGACACGTGGAAGATAGTGTGTGGGCTAGTCCAATTGTTTTAGTGGGCAAGCCAAATGGCTCATACAGAATGTGCATTGATCCATCGAGGACTTTGAACCCCAGTTTATGCGAAGACCATTATCAACTGAATACAGTTGATAACTTCTTGGTAGAAGTTGGAGGTCATTTGTTTTACACTATGATTGACCTGACCGGGGCTTTTCAACAAGTGAAATTAACAAATAGGTCAGCAAAGCTTGTAACAATCACAACTCCTTTTGGTCTATATGAATTTTTAAGATTACCGTTTGGTGTAAAAACGGCAAGCGCGATTTTTCAGCGCGTTATTGACCAGATTCTGAAAAGGTTTCCTTGGGCTAAGGCATACATTGACGACATCGTCATTTATGCTGACTCGATTGAGCAAATGCATCAGCGAGTGATGTGGGTTTTTGAAGCCTTGAATGAGTTTAACGTAAAGGCAAACATGGACAAAACAGTTTTGTGTGCAACTAATTTAAAAATTTTGGGACATGTTGTATCCCAAAAAGGCATCTCTCCCACTACTGATAGAATACAGGAAATTGTCTGTGCAGAAACCCCAAAGAATGTTAAAGAACTGCAGTCTTTTTTAGGAATCATGAACTACGTCAGAAAATTCATTCCAAGTTTGAGTACTGTGCTGAGTCCGTTGAACAGACTATTGAAAAAAGAAGTTGCGTTCAGGTGGGGGTCTGCAGAAAATCAAGCTTTCGAAAATGCTAAGAAAATGGTCAACGAGTCTAAATTTCTAATGCATTTTGATTCACGCAAACAGATTTATATATGTACAGACGCGAGTGATGTGGGCATAGGTGCGGTATTGTGCCACATGTGTGGAAATGATTTGCAACCAGTATTTTTCAAATCCAGAACTCTGCAACCCGCGGAAACAAGATACCCAATTCTCCATAGAGAGTTATTGGCTGTTGTGTATGCATGCGAGGAGTACTATAAGTTTATTTTCGGTACCAAGACAATAGTGCTGACTGATCATCAACCTCTTGTCCCAATTATACGAAACGGAAACACTTTAGCAACGGTCTCAACGCGGATTCAACGGTATCTGTTGAGGTTATCACCTTATGATTTGAACGTGATTTACAAGTCGGGAAAATTGAATGTTCTTGCTGATTTCCCATCGCGTTTTCCTCGAAGAGGCATTAAACCTTCGAAACAGGATTCGGAGGAAGAGAGTTTGGCTATGACAATAAATTCGGTTACAGACGGTCAAAAGCTGAACCTTGGGCTGATTCGAAAAGCCACAGCTGAGGATACGGTTATGAAAGAGTTGGCTAAAGCTATAACGAACGGAAATTTTTCCAAAGTGAAACAATTCTCTTCAGTTGCTTCAAAACTTAATCTGTCGCAAGACAATTTAATTACATGCGACGGACGAATTGTTGTTCCGGAATCACTCCAAGATACAGTTGTTGATCTTCTGCATGATGGCCACCTAGGAGTGGTAAAAATGAAGCAATTAGCAAGAAAGTATTTTTACTGGCCGGGTTTAAACAAGGTTCTGGAGAAGAAGGCTAAAGAATGCCAGAGGTGCAAGGTATTAAACCCTGACAGGACCTCAAAGGTTTTTATTCCCTGGCCAAAACCTACGCGTCCGTTTGATAGAATTCATATTGATTTTTTTTATCTAGAGCAGAAGCAATTTTTGCTTTTAATTGATGCTTATTCAAGATGGGTTGAAGCATTACCCATGAAAAACACCACAGCTTCGCATGTAGTGACGGCATTGCGTCGTGTGTTTTCAAATTTTGGTGATCCTAACACCATCGTGTGTGATAATGGCCCACCATTTGGATCGGCAGAGTTTAACAAATTCTGTGATGAGTCACAAATTAGATTGATGCATAGCCCACCATACCATCCGCAATCAAATGGAGTTGCGGAGCGATGGGTTCAAACCGTCAAAATAGCACTTAAAAAAGAATTTGAGGATGAAGGTGGTTTCTCAGAACATGGTCTCTTAAATGTTTTGTTCAGGTTACGTAACACACCTTCAGTTGACGGAAACATTCCGTCAGACATGATTTTCAATTTTCAGCCTCGCACAGCACTGGTGAAGGCAGTAAGCGAACCAAATACAAGTGTTGGCACAAATACCAACATACCATCGCATAGAGTTTTTGAGATTGGGCAATGGGTGATTTACAAATCACAAGAAGGGGGAGTGAAGGCAGAAGTTATCGCAAGACATGGGCAAACTGTGTATGAGATCAGAGTAGGTGGAAAAAATCAAATCGCTCATGCAAATCAGCTCCGACCATTTATCGAGAAAATTGATAAACCGACGCCTATGGTCAACGTACAAGAACAAACTACCACAGTTAGGCGTTCGACACGAACGCGACGACAACCGGACAAATTAAATTTATAAGTTAATTGTCTTTAAACTACTCATAAGCATTTTTATTTTATTTTAATATTAAACTGAGCTCAGATAGATTTAAGTTCATTAGCTTTAAGAGGGGGAGTAGTGTTATGTCTTAAACTAAGCATTCTACTGTGTAACAGGATATGCATCAGCACTTTATATGTAAGCTGACGCTATCCACTTATTTGTTTGTAATGAATAAAGTCTTCAGTCTCACAGTAACTTTACAAAACTAAATTAATTATAATTGTTGTATCGAATGATTGCATTTTGATAGCCAAATATAGCCAAAACATTGAACATTCCAGGCAAAAGTGGCTAATATACAGGTTCCAGGCAAAAATGGCACTATGTCGTTTTTGTGTGATTTCATCGATTATTCTTCATCTTTACCCTCTATTCTTCAAAATAATAACCATATCAATAAATTCAAAGGGATCATAGCTAATAAATCAACTTCATGTAAAATTTTCTCATTGCATATTAGCCACTCTTGCCTGGAATCTGCATATTAGCCACTTTTGCCTGGA
>CAYLKB010000120.1:0-4868 GCA_964384165.1 uncultured Methanosarcinales archaeon | reverse complement strand
TCAAGTATCTCGCAATTACTTGCGCTGTATTCTTATAAGACTAAGACTTGAAACTTTTGAGCTTGCTCATAAGTGCCAAGAATCTGCTTTCAGATTGTTGAGCATCTTGTTCCTTTTGGAATTCTGGGTTATCGGTGGATGAACCGATTACCGAACGAAGCATAGCGTAGTGACTGCACAAATCCCAGTTCTGCCGTTTTAGTTTTTTCTGTATTAAGTTTCAAGTATCTCGCAATTACTTGCGCTGTATTCTTATAAGACTAAGACTTGAAACTATTTTTTAATTATATATAATCACTAAGTCTTTTTCCTCTGTTGTACAATGCTTTTCTGAAGTTTTCTCTATTGACTCTAAATCTATATCCATTCTTTTCCAAATAACTATTTAACCTATTTGAAACTTTTTCAATAGTTTTCCATGTCGATTCGCCTGTCAAGTTCTTTTCTAAAATTGTTTTTTGTATCATTATCTCCAGTAATGAGAATTCTCTATTCTCAACTGTTATCATTAAATTATAATCTGCTTTAAGTTTTAAAGGATATTTATCTTTATATAAATGATAAATTTTACTCCTATTCATGTCTATTCCAAATTTTTCTTGAAAACTATCAGCTACACAATCAATTTCTTGACCATCCTTAATACTCTCTTTAACAAATTTAATATGTTCTTGAGTGTATTTTGGTTTACAATTAATAATTCCCATCCGAGCTGTAGTTACTCTTCTTTTTCTTCTCTCATCATCAGGAATTTTTTCATTTACTATTCTTCTAACATTATCTCTAATCGTATCAAAAGAATAACCATTCATTAATGGACTATGTTTCTCAAATAATAATGTAGTAATTCCGACAATTGACCTATATCTTATATCATTACTTCCTTTAGAACATGCATTGGGCATTCCCCACCACAAATGAATCTCTGGGAAATGTTCTAATAACATATCTTTTACAGAGGTATAACAATTTCTGTGATAATTCATTTTTATAATATTGATTTCATAGTTATTTTATAAGAATTATGTTAAAATTAATTCAAATTAATATGATAATATGTATATAGATAATATGTATATATAGTCTGAATTACTAGAATTTATTAATATTTAGGTTATGTTCAGAAATTTAAATGATATTAAATATTTGAGAGTCTATTTATCATAATTTACTAAAATAATTCGAAATGAGATTAATTTAAAATAATATACTAGACAGAGCCTATATTTCCAAAACTTTATAAATTAACAAATTTCACCATTATATATAAGAGTTGAAATTTTAACTCTGATAATTCTACTTGATAATTGATATTCAGTAGTTAATTTTAAAAAAAAAGTAATAAACTTTGAAAATTTAAGAAAATGGTTAAGATTTTAGACGAAATATTAAAAGAGCTTCCCTCTGATAAAGTGGCATCAGTTGAGTTTGAAGCTGCAAACATAGTGATTTATACTACAAGCAGAGATTTTTTATTTAAAGGTAGGGAAAAGATTAGAACTATAGTATCTAAATACAAAAAAAGAATTGAACTAAGGGCAGACACATCACTTCTTATGGGCGAAGAAAATACAAAAGAAGAAGTTAGAAAAATTCTAGAAGGCATCAATATTGAAGCATTCAAATTTGATTCAGCAAGAAGTAAGTTAGTCCTAGAAGTTGACAATGTTGGGGCATCAGTTGGAAAAGAGGGTGCAAATCTAAAAGAAATCCAGAAACGAACAATGTGGACAGTAGTTGTACGAAGAGTACCTCCTATTAGAAGTAGAACTGTTGATGCAATGAGGGCTGTAGAATTTCAAGAATCAGAATATAGAAGAAAATTTCTAAATAAAGTTGGTAAAAGAATATATGGTGGATGGAACAGGGGAAAAATAAAAGGTTGGGCAAAAGTTACAATGCTCGGGGCAGCATCGCAAATTGGAAGAAGTGCAATATATCTTCAGACAACAGAGAGTAGAATTCTATTTGATTGTGGTATAGACCCATCAGTCCCATTCAACGACCCTGCAGAATTTCCATTTCTTGATGCGCCAGAATTTAAAATTGAAGATATCGATGCAATAGTATTATCTCATGCTCACATGGATCATTGCGGACTTCTACCATATTTATACAAAATTGGATATAAAGGCCCCATTTATTGTACAGAACCTTCAAGAGATTTGATGGCATTATCACAACTTGATTTTATAAAAATTATGAATTCAAACCCTGGAGTTTCAGCACTTTATAAACCAGAAGATGTTAAAGAAATGTTAAAACATGTAATAACTCTTGATTATGGAGAAGTAACAGATGTAACACCAGATATAAGACTTACATTTTATAATGCTGGCCACATTTTAGGAAGTGCTTTTTGCCATGTAAATATTGGAAATGGTATGCATAATTTCATGTACACTGGAGACTTTAATTTTTCAAACAAACAAAGACTTCTTGACCGAGCAACATGCGAATTTCCAAGACTTGAAAGTTTAATGATGGAAAACACTAATACTGGTGCTAAAGATTACTCATTACCAAGAGAAGAAGCTGAAGAAGAATTTTTAAAAATAATTCTTGATGCTTATGTAAAAAAAGGAAAAGTATTAATACCTGTTTTTGGAATTGGAAGAAGTCAAGAAATGCTTTTGACAATCGAAAGTTTGATAACTCAAGAAAGACTTCCGAAAGACCTTAAGGTATATATTGATGGTATGGTCTGGGAAGTAACTGCAATACATACTGCATATCCTGAATATTTGAACAAATATCTTAAAGGAAGAATTCTAAGGGGTGACAATCCTTTTTTAATTGAGAATTTCAAAGAAGTTGGAAGTCATGAAGAAAGAGAGAGAATATACAATAGTGGAGAATGTGCCATTGTACTTGCAACATCAGGTATGCTTAACGGTGGAACTTCTGTAGAATATTTCAAACACTTTGCACCAGATGAAAAAAATACTATTTGTTTTGTTGGATATCAAGCAAATGGAACTTTAGGAAGAAGAGTAAAAGATGGAGAAAAAGAAATATTATTAAATAATACTGGAAATGCAGATGATAAAGTAACTGTAAAAATGTCAGTAGCTCATATGCACGGGGCATTTTCTGCTCATAGTGATGTTGGTATGACAAAAAAATTCTTGGCAACACTAAATGTAAAACCAAGAAAGGTTATATTAAATCATGGAGAACCATCCAAAATCATATCATTTTCAGAAACAGTTAAAAGAATAATACCAAACAATGTTAAAGTCTACACTCCAGAGAACTTAGAAAGTATAAGGCTTTTATAATAATTTTTAATAATAAATATTCTTTAAATAATAGTAATATTCAATATAATTTATAATTTAATTTTTATATTTATATTTTTATATTTATTATTATATAATAAAATTTATTAAAATATCTTATTTTAAATTATTATTTAAAATTTGAATTATTATTTTTTAAGATACTACTATATAATCTATTCTATTTTAATTAATTATTTATATTAGTAAAAAATAAAATATATTCTAATGTGGTCCTAGTAGTTCTTATCATATATAAGAGATAATATAGATAACTATTAAACTGGTTGGGTACATACAAAAGGAAGATATAGATAACTATTAAACTGGTTGGGTGCATACAAAAGGAAGAATTTTTGTTCATAAATAATATTGTTCATAAAAAATAGATGAACTTTATATTTATATGTCATTATTAAAGTACAATTCATATTAAATTATTATCTACATTTCATTTAATTAGATATTGATTATATTTTTTGAAAATATTATTTTGAAAAATTTATATTTGAGAGAATTATTATTAATATCTTGTGGGAAACCTCAATCCTTTTTTAAATATTTCTATGAATAATATATCACACCAGAGTAATATTTATAAACCATTTTGCGTTCTTCTATTCTATGCCGCCAGTGGTGGTGCATAAAGGTGTTGGGCCTGTAGCTCAGTCCGGTAGAGCACCGCCCTTGCAAGGCGGGGGCCCCGGGTTCAAATCCCGGCGGGTCCATGAGTGTGCAGTAACGAAGTAACTCTTCGTTGCGAAGAACTAAGGAACTCCTGTTAACCAGGTTTCCGATGAGGTTAAGTATGATTGTCTTTACTTGCTTGTGTATTCAAAAAATGCATAGCAGTAAAAAAACTAATCTCCATAATTTAAAATAACTTATTATGTGGATGACTTGGCTTGTGTAGCGAAGAAGGGCGTGGTTAGCTGCGATAATCTCAAGGTAGGGGCATACACCCATTGAACTTGAGGTTCCTGAATTGGACTTCCTGATAATTCGCATGTCGAAGGCAATACCTGGGAAACTGAAACATCTTAGTACCCGGAGGAAAAGAAATCAATTGAGATTCCGTTAGTAACGGCGAGTAAAAGCGGAATAGGTCAAACTGAATCTGAATTAGTAATAGTTCAGAGATGTGGTGTTTGGAGCTTCTTTTGAACCAATTTAATTAATCAAATTATCTGAAAAGATAAACCTAAGAGGGTGATAGTCCCGTAGAAAAATAAAAATTGGTTCTTGAAGATTTCCAGAGTAGTGTTTATTGGATATTAAGCACGAATGTGGGGGCCACTGACCTCCAAACCTAAATATAACACAAGACCGATAGCGCACTAGTACCGTGAGGGAATGTTGAAAAGAGCTCCTAAAAAGAGTTTGAAAAGATCTGAAACATAATAAGGATAGGATGATGCGGCCTTTAGGGGTTGCATCGTACGTTCTGAATAACGGGCCGGGGAGTTTATTTTTATGGCGAGACGAAAGTCGAAGGGAAACCGAGTTGCCGCAAGTTTTGAGGGCAAGGGTGTTAACTGCGCCTTTAGTCATAAGGATATAACCCGAAACCAGATGATCTATACCTGA
>CAYLKB010000119.1:0-4869 GCA_964384165.1 uncultured Methanosarcinales archaeon | reverse complement strand
TAGGGACATATGTCACCTGTCTACACACTCAGCTCCATAACGATAATTTTATAAAGTCATATTACAAATAAATAATATGAGTGAAAAAAGCATATTCGAAAGAATTATAGACAGAGAAATACCTTCAAATATAATATATGAAGATACAAAATATATTGCAATTCTGGATATATCACCATTTGAAAAAGGCCATACTCTAGTAATACCAAAAAAAAAATATGCTAAATTCACAGACATGCCTGAAGATGAATATATAAAACTTCAAAAAATTGTCTTAAAAATATCAAAACATTATAAAATTGAATTAAAAAAAAACATAGGAACATTAATATTTGGAGAAGACATACAACACGTACACATCCACATATTTCCAATAACAAAGGAACTTGAGGTTTTCAAATTTAATAATACTAAAAAATATTTAAAAAACGAATCTGAAAACTTAACAAACAAATTAAAGGTAAAATAAAAAAATGGTAGAATTCTGTTCAAAATGTGGAGCCATAGTGCTTGGAAAAAAAGGTGAAAAAGTTGATTGTCCAAGTTGTGGCACTAAACAAAAAGCAAAAACTACTCTTAGCCTTTCAGAAAAAGTAGAAAAAACTGAAGAAGTTGAAATTGTTGACTCTCAAAATTCAGATGCAGTATATCCAGTATCTGATACAATAACATGTCCAAAATGTTCAAATAGAGGTGCATATTATTGGACTAAGCAAACAAGAGCTGGAGACGAACCCGAAACACAATTCTTCAAATGTGTAGCATGCAAACACCAATGGAGAAACTATGGATAAATTTTAAAATAAAAACAAAAATTAAAACTTAAAATTAACTATATATATCATAAATTGAAATAATAATAATAACTACTAATTAAAAAAAAGAATATTTATATATATTATTAAAAAAAAAAGAAATATGTATAATAAAAAATCCGTAAGTGAAATTGTTACAATTTCTCTTCTTCTTATAGTCACAATAATTGTATATTTTGGCTTTCAAACTTGGTTCTCTTCATATTCTACCTCACTTAATGCTAATATTGAAAATCAATACAACAATATCAACTTGATTACAATTGAAGGTTTGACCTCAGATAAATTATATTTAAAAACATATTCTCAATCAATAATTTCAATTCTTTCTATCAAAGATTTAAACAATAATATTTTATGCAAACTTGAAGACAACATCAAAACAGATTTTCAAGCCAATACTTTAGCATTATTTAACATAGATTCTGAAACAGTAAACACTACCCACATTAAAGACTTGACTGGTTATAACAACAACGGAATATTTTTAGGTTCAGGATACAACTGTTCACAAACAGGTATCTCAGGAAACGGATGTGAATTTGATGCACTAGACAATGGAGGCCGTATTGAAATTTCTTCTCAAACCAAATTTGATTTTAACAAAAACTCAGATTTTGGAGTATTTTTATGGTTCAAAAAAACTACAGACTGCGATTCAGTTGATAATACAAACGAAGTTATGTTAACAAGATATGGGTATGGAAATGCAAACAGCACATGGTGGTTTGGATGTCGTTCAGACTTAGATAGACTTCATTTAACATTCGTTCCAAAAAACTCAGCAGGAAATGTAATTATATCAGATGTTACTATTGATGATGGTTTATGGCACTTTGGCGGATGGCAGTATAGTAAAGATAATAAAAAACTATATTTGTACCTTGATGGAATTGTAGTTAATAGTACTGATGTTACAGATTTTGAATACGGATTTGATTCATCCCAAAGCATCTGCATAGGAGCATACAGAAGCTCTGTAGGTTCAGCATGCGATAGATATGAATACAACGGCATACTCGATGAAATAGCTATTTACGACAAATACTTGAGTGACGAAGAAGTTAGATTATTATATGAATCTAAAAAAACAAAATTCTATGAACAACTAATGCCATCAAAAATTATTAAAAGCATTGAAATAAGTTCATGCAATCTGGAATTTAACCAACCATACAATATCCTTATCTCAAATAAGAATTCAATTACTCATCAAAAAAGGTATAATAAATAATTATTAGTTGAAAAAAACATTTCTTTTAAAAATATTCTTATATTAAAACTTTTTCATCCATTATAATTAAAAAATTATATTCCTCAACTTAATACTCAAAAAAACTATCTCAGCACCATCTCACCTATTCCAACCCAATAAATATAATTTTATAAAATGAAGAAAGAAAACTCTTTTTACAAATTCTCAAATATTGAATATAAATTACAATTATTACATATCAAGTTCATC
The DNA here is from genome assembly GCA_964384165.1 of uncultured Methanosarcinales archaeon. Lineage (GTDB taxonomy): Archaea > Nanobdellota > Nanobdellia > Woesearchaeales > UBA583 > UBA583. The sequence goes on along the minus strand of CAYLKB010000119.1, from coordinate 2,589 downwards.
AAGAGTTTTTTTTCCAATAAAAGTTGTTTTCTTAAAATCAATTAAAAATTCATCTGAAATTTCCCTACATCCCCTAAAACACATATTCAAATATTCTACTTGATCTTCATTACCAAATTGAAAATCAAAAGGTTCATAATGTAAAACCCTAAACATAAATGCGCTATAAATATTCTTATCATTTTCATAATCCTTAACTTCAACTTTTACTAATTCATATCCTTCCTCTCTCTCAACAAGTCTGTCAAAATAACTCGAATCAACTTCAAAACAAACACCATTAATACAGAAATTTCCTTCTGATTTCTCAACATTTAAAACACATTTAGGAAACTTAGGATTTGCAACAAATTTTTTATCGCAAATATTGAAAACTCTTACAAACCCTTCAACTTTTGCTGGAAAAAAATTAGAAAACTCAGGAATTGTTTTCAATAAAGAATCTTTATTAATCAAAGAACCATAACCAAATATCTTAATCTTTCTTGGCATAAAAACAAATAAAGAAAATAATTTTATAAAGTTTTTTGATTTATAATTTAAAAATAAATTAGGAATAAAAAAGTTTAATCTTTCTTATCTTTATCACTATTATCATCTTTCTCAACAACTTCAGCATCAACAACATTCTCATCATTTTTTTTGCTAGAATTTGTATCAGCACCTGAGGCAGCAGCCCCTTGACTATCTTGTGCTTGCTGAGCATACATTTCAGTAAAAACTGCTTGAGCATCTTTATTAATATCATCCATTAATGATTTTAATTTACTAACATCTCTTTTCTCTTTTTTTACTTCTTCATCAAGCTCATTAATCTTAGCCATAATTGGACTCACTTTACTCTGATCTACTTTATCCTTATTTTCTTCAAAAGTTTTCTTAGTCTGATAAACCATATGTTCCGCTTGATTTACTACTTCAATTTCTTCTTTTTTCTTTTTATCTTCCTCTGCATATTTCTCTGCATCTTCCTGCATTTTCTTAATTTCTTCATCAGATAAATTAGTAGAAGCTACAATTTTAATCGATTGTTCTTTTCCAGTTCCCAAATCTTTAGCAGTAACATGAACAATTCCATTTGCATCAATATCAAAAGTAACTTCAATTTGAGGTACACCTCTTGGAGCAGGCGGAATTCCTTCAAGATTAAAAGAACCAAGTATTTTATTATCATTAAACATTGCCCTTTCACCTTGAGCTACTCTAATAGTAACAGCCTGCTGATTATCATCAGCAGTTGAATAAACTTGTGATTTCTTAGTTGGAATAGTAGTGTTTTTATCAATCATTTTTGTAAAAACTCCACCCAAAGTCTCAATTCCAAGTGAAAGAGGAGTAACATCAAGAAGTAAAACATCTTTAACATCTCCTGCAAGAACACCACCTTGAATTGCAGCACCAATAGCTACTGCTTCATCAGGGTTAACTGATTTATCAGCATCTTTTCCAGAAATATCTTTAACCAATTCCTGAACTGCAGGAATTCTTGTTGAACCACCTACAAGAATTACTTTGTTTATCTCTGAAATACTAAGTCCTGAATCTTTAATTGCCTGTTCTGTAGGAACTTTCAATTTCTTTAAAATTGATTCTATCAATTCATTAAATTTAGACCTAGTAATTTTCATTTCAAGATGTTTAGGCCCATTAGCATCAGCAGTAATAAAAGGCTCTGATATTTCAGTCTCTAATTTAGATGACAATTCAATCTTTGCTTTTTCAGCAGCTGATTTTAATCTCTGAGCTGATTGCGGATCATTTCTTAAATCAATGCCATTCTCTTTTTTAAACTCGCCAGCAACATAATCAATTAATAAATCATCAATATTATCTCCACCTAAATGATTATCACCAGCAGTAGATTTCACCTCAAAAACACCATCATCAAGTTCTAAAATTGAAACATCAAATGTACCTCCTCCAAAATCAAATACTAATATTTTCTGAGCTTCTGTCTTATCTATACCATAAGCTAGAGCAGCAGCTGTTGGCTCATTAATAATTCTCTCAACTTCAAAACCAGCAATTCTTCCTGCATATTTTGTTGCTTGTCTCTGAGCATCGGTAAAATATGCAGGAACTGTGATAACTGCTTTTTTAATCTCTGTTCCAAGATAACTTTCTGCATCTTTTTTTAATTTTGCTAAAGTCATTGAAGAAATTTCCTGTGGAGAATAATCCTTGCCATGAATATTTACTTTAAAGTCTTCACCCATGTGAGTTTTTATTGACCTTATTGTCTCTTTAGGTTTAATAATTGCCTGTTTCTTTGCAGGTTCACCAACAATTCTCTCTCCAGAAGATGTAATATGAACAACAGAGGGAGTAGTTCTACCACCTTCTGAATTCGGGATAACAGTAGCTGTTGCTCCCTCCATAATTGACATACAACTATTAGTCGTACCAAGATCTATTCCTAAGATTTTCTCTTTTCCCATTTTTTACTATTCACCGAAGATAACATTAAAACTTTCGGATTTGATAAAAATATAAGTGTTTCAACATTTATAAACTTTATGTTTTCTTTTATCAAATGTGGTTTCCCAAAACTTTTTCGTAATATTAATAATATTGATATTATGAAACTAA
>CAYLKB010000118.1:0-4928 GCA_964384165.1 uncultured Methanosarcinales archaeon | reverse complement strand
TGATGCAAAAAAGATTCAAAAAACTTGAAAGCATTCCAAAAGAATTCCTTGCACCTAAAATGTATGGTCCTGAAAATGCAGACCTAACTATTGTAGGTTGGGGTTCAACTAAAGGCCCAGTACTTGATGCTATAAAATATCTAAACAATGACGGCTACAAAGTAAATTACATGCATTTTGTATATATAAACCCATTTGATAATGAAAAAGTTCTTGAAATGCTTCAAAAATGTAATAATACTATAATGCTTGAAGGAAATTATACAGCTCAATTAAGAGATATAATTAGAGAAAAAACTGGTTTCTACATTGAAAAAACATATCTAAAATATGATGCAAGACCATTCTTTTTTGAACAAGTATATAATAAAATTAAAGAAGTCATGGATACTAATGGAGGAAATAAATAAAAATGAAATCTGTAAACACATCAGAGGAAACACTATTGCTTAGTGCAAAAGGAAATGGCGATAAAGAATTTGTTGAAAACATTCACAAAGAACACAACACAACAGTCCAAGAATTAAACGAACCAGACCACGAAATACAATGGTGCCCAGGATGCGGAGACTTTGGAATATTAATGGCTATAAAACAGGCAATAGTAAAACAAAAAATTGACCCAAAAGATGTTGTTGTTGTCTCAGGTATTGGATGCAGTGGAAAACTGCCTCATTACATTAAAACATACGGATTTGAAACTATTCATGGAAGAGCTCTTCCTGTTGCAACAGGTGTTAAACTTGCAAATAAAGACCTCCATGTAATAGTAGTTGGAGGAGATGGAGATGGTTATGGTATTGGTATGGGCCATTTAATGCATACAATGAGAAGAAATATTAACCTTACATATGTTGTTCACAATAACGAAATTTACGGACTTACAAAAGGCCAAACTTCCCCAACATCAGTTAAAGGTTTAAAATCAGTCTCAACTCCAAATGGAGCTATTGAAACACCCGTAAATCCTATGGCTCTAGCTATAACTGGTGGCGCAACATTTATTGCAAAAGGATTTGCTGGTGACATCCCAGGCCTTTCAGATTTAATAGTAAAAGGAATGCAACACAAAGGTTTCTCAATAATAGATGTAGGCCAACCATGCGTCTCATACAATCCAAGAATGAGTTTTCAATGGTTCCAAGAAAGAATATACAAAATTGAACAATCAGAAAATTATAATCCAACTAATAAAGTATGGGCAATGACTAAAGCAATGGAAGAACAAGAAGAAAAAATTCCTGTCGGCATATATTACCAGCACAATGACAGAGAAACATACATTGATGACTTACCTGAAGACTCAAAAGAATGCCTTGCAAAACAAAGCATAGAAGATATTGATATTGAAAAATTACTTGACAACTACGAATAAATTTTTTTTCCTTATTTATTAATTTATTTATTTATTTATTTATTTTTAATAAATTTAATTATTCCAAGAATAACTTTGAAAACACTCAAGAAATTCTTTTTCAGTTGGTTTTTTTGCCTCAAAAAAATAATGTCCAACTCCAAGACATCTTTTCAATATTTCACCTTTATCATCAAGAACATCAATAACTAATTTTTAACGAAAAGAAAATAAGTTATGTACCATGGTAATAAAAAAATTTTATTTCAAAAACTAATATTTGAAGAAGTAATTTTTATAAACAATTTAATATTTTAACTAATGTGGAATTGAGTTATGAATTATTTCCTATGAACTTTTTTACTCAAACTATAGGATATAAAACTAATAATCTAGAAACAATGTGCCTAAAAAAAGATGATATAAAATTAGGTACTAATGGAAGTACTATTATAATAGAAGAAGAAACTACTCTCTATCCTTTGTACAATGAACCTACAATATTTAATGATTGTAATGGTGATAAAGAAAAAACATTTTATGGATATTTATCTGACGAAAATGGTAAGTCTACAAAAGTTATTATTAATCCAGAATATATATTAATGATTGATAAAATTTCAATTACAAAAAGGAAAACTCTTTTATGGAAAAATCCTAATTCTGAATATTTTCATTTTCTAGGGTTTGAAGGTGTAAGTGATGATATGGATGTAATTTATCATTGATAAAATAATAATTATAATAAATCCTATACATATATAAACTCCTATAACATTATTTACATTATGCTCAAAAATAATAAAGATTTTTACTTAAAATTTTTTCTTGTATTTGTATTATTTTTTTTTGTAATAACATATGCCTTTGTAAACAAAAAAACAATATCATATCAAATTGAAGTCCTTTTTGAAGGTAGTTCATTCTTTGCAAAAACAGCAACATATTCTATACTTAACTTGTCTAATGATAAAACAGGATTTGATAAAAAAACCTATGAAATAGAATTAATAGTATTCAAACAAATAAACGACATTAGAAGTGAAAAGAATTTAAATGAATTAAAATGGGACCCAATGCTAGCTCAACTTGCAAGAACCCATAGTCTTGATATGGCTCAAAATCATTATTTTAACCACACAAATTTATTAGGACTAACTCCCACACAAAGAGCAGATTTAATCGGAATCAATACTCATATTGAAACAAAAAAATACATATATGAAGGAGTTGGTGAAAACATTGGATTTATGCCCAAAGGAATTGTCAAAGACTTAGGTGTAATTATTACTACAGAAGATGTAGCCTCAGCAATGGTACTTGAATGGATGCTAAGTGATAGACATAAAGATAACATTTTAAAAGATGACTATATATTTACTGGAATAGGAGTTGCATACGATGGAAAAGGCAATTACTATTTAACTCAAAATTTCCAGTAATATCATTTAGATATTCTTTGTAATAAAATTTTAGTTTTCTCACTTTTATTTTTCCAGAACTTCTCATCTTGTAATATTCTCTTCAATATAAGTTCTGGTGTAGATTTACCTAGAGAATAAAATTCAGGTTGATGTTTAGTCACTAAATTCCCTTCATCATCAAGTCCAGTAGCTGAAATTCCATCAATTCTAATTCCTTCAATTTTATTCTCATGTATATACTCCTGAATTTCATAACCTAAATGAGAAACACTAATACATAAAGAATTTGTATTTACCATCTCCTCTAAAAAATTAATCAAAATCTTTGCAGCAGCACCAGGTTCTGTAATTGCTTCAAACTCATCTATAAGAAGCAATTTTGAAGTATCTCTTTCAATTATTTCAAGTAAATTTCTAATAGTCTGTTCAAAAGCGCCACTTCCTTGAGTACCAGTAAACTTCTTTAAATAAATTATCTCATCCACAATCTTTATTGCTGATTCAGATTCTGCCGGAATTTTAAGTCCCATAGAAGTTAAAATCTGACATTGCAAAAACATCTCTAAAAGAGTTGTCTTACCTCCAGAATTAGCTCCTGTTAAAACACTAACTTTCTCTTTTTTTAATTTTACACCACCAATATTTTCAGAACCAATTGCATAACATACAGGCATTGGATTATTAAGATAAATATTTCTTCCATTAACAATATTATTTTCATCAGATATTGTAGGATATGATAGTTGATATTTCTTAGAAAATTTATCAATACCATATAAAAAATCAAAAAAATAAGCAATATCCCAAAGTTTGCAAATTTGTTCAAAATCAAAAGCCCCCAAATTATTATAACTCTCCAATTTATTCTCTTTTTGTTTCAGATCAATTTTTTTAAGAAGTTCATCCTTAATTTCTAATGATAATTTTAATGGATAAGAATTATCTTCAAAAACATAATCTATACTTATTTTATTTTCTTTAAAATAATCTATTATTTCTCTTTCCTTTTTGCTAACAACATATTTTATATCTTTATCAAATTTTTGTTGAAGAGATTTCATATCTCCTGAATTAAGCAATTCTAAAAGCTCATCTCCTTGAAGTGAAAGTTGTTTCTTAGAAATAATATCTTTTAACTCTTTATTAATATTCGCAGCTTCCTCATCTAGTCTAAGAGCTTTATCAGTAAGCTCATTTAATTTTTCACCTAAATTCTCATTTAGTTTCTCTTTAAGTTTATTTAAATCAATTACTATACTTAAATCAACATTCATTAATTTATTTGAGGAATTTTTAATATCAATAAAATACATTTCAATAATTTCAAATAATTCAATTAATTTTAATAAGGTGCCAGAATTCTTCTTAATAATATTTCCATGTAATAACACAAGAAAACTCTTAAAATCATAAACTGGAATCTCTATAAATAAACTCTCATCACTAATCAATATAACATCATTAAGATCGCCAGTTTGCATCATCTCTTCCAATTCATTTTTATTAACTGTTGTTGCATTAATTTTAAATTCTTTATATAAAATATCCTCATGGACTTTACTAAGAGTTAAAATTCTATTATCAAAGAAGATATTATTATCAATATTTGAAATATCATTTAAAATTTCTTTTATTTTTTTAATATCATCTTCATTAAAATCAAAATCTATATCCATTAATGATTCCTTTCTTACATTATATAATTTAATATCAAAAATTGGACTAAGCAATAAATTAGAATAGATATTTGTTTTCTCACTAATAAAATTACTCTTAAGCATATCAAGTATTTTCTGATAATGTTTCTTTGAATTTGTCTCTGACATTACTATCTGGTTATCAACATTAAATATTTTCTGAGTTTGCAATAAATTAAAATTATCAAACAAATAAAATCTCTTATTTATTATTGCTTTTTTTAAATTATTTTCTGTTCTAAAAGATTTCATAATGTCAGATTTAATATTATCAGGAATATTCATATAATAAATTTAATCTATTTGTTTTTTAAATATTATGTATAAAAAACTGCAAAAAAATATAATTCATAATATATTGTGCTTGAGCAGAAGTTTTTAACTTCAAAGAACACCTTTATAGCTGAGCGAGCAAGGCGAGTGGAGAGGACACAAAAGGAAAAACTTTTGTGG
>CAYLKB010000117.1:3705-4973 GCA_964384165.1 uncultured Methanosarcinales archaeon | reverse complement strand
TCAAACCTAACTTATATTTCTAATTTTCTGTCAAACTTGGGATAATAAATAAATTATTTTAAAGTATTTTTTTAAATTTTTGTATTAAAATATCCATGTGAATAATAAATAAATAAATATTATTATCATAATTTATAAAAAAATACTATAAGTAAAAATATTAATATATATTATTTAAAACCCATTTTTCATCTAAAGAAGTATTAAAATTTTCATATGTTAAAGCATTTAATACTTTATCAACAAAACCACTAACAATTAATCTCTCTGCATCTTCAACCGCAATTCCTCTTGACAAGAAATAAAACTTTGTCTCTTCTTTTATTTGTGATATTGATGCTCCATGAGAACATGAAACATTATTATTATAAACCTCAAGTACAGGTTCAGCCGAGATAATTGATTTATCATCAAGAACAACCCCAGTTATTTTTTGATGCCCACTGCAATTATTGCCCGCCTGCGAAATATTTACCAATCCATCAATAATAACTTCTGCATCCATCTTAACTGCACCCCCAATATTCATATTAGAACTCGAATTCATCTCTAAATTATTTGATACATTCTTTATGTATGTTTTCAAATAATTTGAGAAAAATGCCAAATTAAGATCATAATTAGCTCTTTCCTCAAGAAAGGAAGAAGATATATTAATTTTAGAATTTAAGATTATTTGACCATGAATGACTTTGCTATCTTTACCAGCAAAAATTTTCGTAATTTTCCATAAATTACCCCCATTAGAAAACTCAAGCAACTTCATTTCTATATTTGAAGCTACAACAAAATATATAATAGGAGCTGAAAAATTTTGATCATCAAGTTTTAACACTATATTTGAATTTAATGAAACATAAACAATCAAAAAACCACTCCCTTTTACCTCAATTGTTGAATCACCCTCAACTATTATTTTTTTTGTATCTGTAAAATTTTGTCTAATAATATTCTCAAGAAATAAATTCCCATTATGACTTAAAATATCAATATTCAAATCATCTGCTATATGCGACATTCCATCTATCTTTATATCAAGTCCCCCATACTCTTTTAAAGAAAAATTATTACAAATCTGGACAAATTCTTTTTCAATCAGATTTAACTTTTTAATATTTGCCATTTATTTTTAACCTATAGAACCCTCCATCTCAAGTTCAATTAATTTATTTAATTCAACAGCATATTCAAGAGGAAGTTTTTTGACAATTTCATTAGAAAATCCCCTAACAATTAATTGTTTAGATTCCTCCTCACTAAGACCTCTA
>CAYLKB010000117.1:0-3695 GCA_964384165.1 uncultured Methanosarcinales archaeon | reverse complement strand
CCTCTAGACATAAGATAAAAAATCTCTTCATCACCAATTTTACCTACTTTAGCCTCATGTGCTACTTGAGCATCTTTTCTTTCAATTTCCATAATTGGATAAGTATTTGAAACAGAATTTGAATCAACTAGCAATGCATCGCATTCAACAGAAGAAACCGCCCCAACAGCACATTTTGAAACTTTTACTAAACCCCTATAAGATGATATTCCTCCATTTTTTGATATTGACTTAGCTTTTATTATAGAAGAAGTATTTTTTCCAATATGAATTACTTTTGAACCAGTATCTTGGTCTTGTCCCTCACCTGCAAAAGCTATTCCCAAACTCTCTGATATTGAGTTATCACCAAGTAAGACTGAACATGGATAAAGCATTGTCCTTCCTGAACCCATATTACCATTAACCCACTCAATTGCACCTCCCTTATGCACTATTGCTCTTTTTGTATTAAGATTGTAAGTGTTTTTAGACCAATTTTCTATGCTAGAATACTTTATTTTAGCACCTTCATACACAAATAATTCAACACAACCAGCATGCAAAGAATTAAAAGCATATTGAGGGGCAGAACAACCTTCAATATAGTGAACTTCAGAATTTTTATCAGCAATAATTAAAGTATGTTCAAATTGTCCCCCTCTTTGGGCATTCATTCTAAAATAAGCCTGAAGAGGAATTTCAACTCTTACATTTGGCGGAACGTAAATGAAAGTACCTCCAGACCATACAGCAGCATGAAGCATTGAAAATTTATGATCAAATATTGGAACGCAATTTGTCATGAAATGTTTTTTAACAAGTTCAGGATATTTCTTCACTGCAATATCCATATTCTCAAATATCACTCCTTTCTTTGCCCATTCTTCCTTCAATTTATGATAAACCATACCTGAATCATACTGAGCCCCAACACCAGATAATGCTTCTTTTTCAGCCTCAGGTATTCCAAGCCTATCAAAAGTCTCTTTTATATCATCTGGGACATCATTCCAGTCAGAAACCTCTCTTGCATCTGGGTCAACATAATAAATTATTTCATTTAAATTTAAATCTGACAAATCAGGACCCCATTTAGGAGTTTTTGTTTTATTAAAATAATTAAGTCCCATTAATCTTTTTTTTAACATCCATTCAGGCTCATCCTTATCAGAAGATATTTTTCTAACAAGCTCTTCATCAACACCAGGTTTTGCCGTATACTTAGACTTAGAATTTAAATTAGCAACATCATATATGCTCCTATCTAATTTGATGTCATTAACTTCTACCATAATAAAACACAAAACATGATTATTTATAAAACTTATGAAATATTAACAATTGTTAATTTAATAAATTATAAATTTAAATTATTTAAAAGAAAAGCTAAAAATTACTTTAAATATTAATAAAATCTTCATTAATACCTAAATAAAAATCATTCAAATTTATAATCAAACAACTTAAAATCACAATTATATACTTCCATTACTATATCAACCATTTCTGAAGTATAATATTTCCTATAATCTTATAATCTCTTTGATTTATTCTCCCTTTTCAGTCCATTAAAAGAATAACCATGTTTTTTTAAAAAAGATTCAAAGTCTGAATTAATATTCTCAACTCTTAGAATATTCTCTTTTGGAATGCACAAATCACCATCCCCATATGTAATCCATTCACATTGAGGCCTAATATGCATTTGATCAAATAAATTATATACATCATTAGAAAGTCCATTACTAACAAAACTTTCAAAATCATCAAAATTAGAAAGAAAATGTTGCGAGTCCAACTTATCACATTCATGCATTCCGCCTTGTTTTAAATAATGATATACTGAAACTAACCTATCAAAAGGATTTCTTACAATACAAAAAGTATTATCATTTTGTTCTTTAATTAATTCATATGGTTTTTTTTCATCATAACCAGGAGCATGAGAATAATAATGAAATAAAATTTTATTATCATATAAATATCTCTTAACAGACATTCCAGCTGTTTTAGGAATATGTACAAAATTAAGCCTTTTACCAACCCCAATAGAATTGTAATAATTTCCTTCTCGCAAATAAGCATATCTCATATATAACTCATAAGGCAACAAGTTTTTAATATAAGACTTATCAATCATAAAAATAATAATTTTATATAAATTATAAATGTTACTACTTAAAGCAAATACCACAATCAGAAGTCATATCATTCTTTGCCCTACATACTTTACATAAATTCCTATCACTCTCAAACTCTTTTACAAGTAAATTTATCTCTTGAAAAACATTAGAATGCCCATCTTTAATCTTTCTTGCTGAAACTTGAATTTTATTCGAAAAAACTTCAGTAAATTCAAACTCCCCCCGTTTATTCTTTACATACTGTGAAATTGCAGAAGGTGTCATATCAAACATCATTGCAATTTGAGTTTGCTTTAAACCAGCATCCTTAAGTTCCAGCACCAAATTCTTTCTAATAGCAGGCAATATTTCCCAATAAACAATTTCTGATGGATTAATCATTTTTCAACAAATGGTAATTATAATATAAAATATAACAATTATAAATATTAAAAACTTAAAAACTTATAAACCTTATGGAAAATTAACAATTGTTAAATAAAAATATAAATTTAGAAATCACAGCAAATCCCAAAAACATATAAACACCAATAATAAAAATTAATAATATGGACCAATACATATTAATACTCATAATTGCATTATTCATTCTAGTCATATTATCATTTTTTGCAGGCAAATCTCTTGGTAAAAGGTATATGTTTGAAGTAATGCATACTGTAATGGAAAAAGAAAAAAAAGAAGCAATTGAGAAATCAAGAAGCATTATCAAAGGCCAATTCTCTGAACATCTATCCCCATTTAATGCAGACTTTCCTGCAAAACCATCTGAATGCAAATTTTTTGGAGCTCCAATAGATTTTATTGCCTTCTGCGGACTTGATGAAAAAAATGTAACTCATATAAAATTCATAGAAATCAAAACTGGAAAAGCAAATATGAATCAAACTGAAAAAAGCATCAAAACAGCAATTGAAAACAAAAATGTTTCTTTTGAAACATACAGATTATAATTAAAGCAAACCTGAATCAATATTAACTTTATTTCTTTCAATATAAGAATAAAAACTTTTATGTGAAGCCCCATTAATTAACATTTCAAGTGCCTCATGGACTAATTGTATATTCTCAAACAAACCAATAACTGAAACATAATTATCCTTAACACTCACTGAACAATTAGTTGTATCACTAAGAATTTTTCTTGTAGTCCCATTCTTTCCAATAACTCTTCCCAAAACAATTTTTAATCTATGACTATCCTTTACTTTGTTTTTAACATCAATAACATCCAATACATAATTTTCATCTTCCAATTTAACTGCATTCATTGGCGAATGGCCAAGATCAATAGCAGTAATAATATTTCTTAAAATATAATTTGTATAACCATCCTCAGAATCAATAAAGACTTCCCCAGTCTTAGAATCTATATTTATAGAACAATTAAACTTTTTTTCTAAGAATACCTTGTCTCTTCCATCTTTTCCAATTAAGACTGGAACTCTATCAAGACTTATCTGAAGTTTTTCTTCCATAGAATATATTAAGTAATAAGTTTTTAAAAATGTATGTTATATCGTTTCAAGATTACCACATCTTTTAGGGTGGGGCTTAACTTTAAACGAT
>CAYLKB010000116.1:0-4984 GCA_964384165.1 uncultured Methanosarcinales archaeon | reverse complement strand
TTTTGGAACAAAAATAGAAGTTATTATTTACTCAACTGTCAAACTTGGGTTATAACTTTTTTTTATTTAAAAGTTAATATATTGATTGTTAGTCTTAGATATTTTTAAGTAATATTTTTTAGATATATTTTAATAAAAAAATTATTTATTTAATATTTTTATTATATTTTTAATTTATTTTCTAAAATTATATAAAGATTCGAGATTGAGATTATATTATGTATGAGATTTTCGTAAAAGGTATTGTCCAAGGTGTTGGTTTTAGACCTTTTGTTTTTAATGAGGCTAAGAAATGTGGACTGCTTGGATATGTACAAAATGTGGGTGGGGGCGTTGTTATTGTTTGTGATAATAAAGATAAGGTAATGGAAATTTTAACTGATTTGCCAGAGCTTGCAAAGATTGATGATATTGAAATGAAAAATTATACTGGTAAAGAGAGTTTTAGTGATTTTGAAATCAGATTTAGTGATTCTAATAAATTGTATTCTCCTATTCCTGCAGACCTTAATATTTGCAATGAGTGTGTTAATGAAATGCTTGATAAAAATAATAGACGATATGGTTATTTTTTTGTTTCCTGTACAAATTGCGGGCCTAGGTTTTCAATTGCAAAAACAACTCCATATGATAGAAAAAATACTTCTCTTGATAATTTTACAATGTGTGATAAATGTTTAGAGGAATATACTGATACAAAAGATAGAAGATTTCATGCTCAAACTATTGCATGTCCTAATTGTGGGCCTAAGCTTTCTTTGTATTTTAAAGGTAAAAAAATAAATTGTGAGAACCCAATTATTAAAACTGTAGAATTAATTAAAAAAGGAGAAATTGTTGCAATTAAGGGAGTTGGCGGCTTTCATTTGGTTTGTAATTTTAATTATGATATTGTTCAAAAATTAAAGGATATTACAAAGAGATATCATAAACCATTTGCTCTAATGGCAAAAAATGTTGATATGGCAAAAAAATATTGCAATGTTAATGAAATTGAGGAGGAAATTCTTTTGTCAAGAAAAAGGCCCATTGTTCTTCTTGAAAAGAGATATAAGAGAGATTTATTATGGGTTAGTGAGATTTCAAGTCTTGGTTTTATGCTACCTTATTCTGGACTTCATTATCTGATTTATGAATATTATGATGAACCTCTAATTTTTACTTCATCAAATATGCCTTCATTTCCAATAACTTTGAATAAAGATGAACAGTTTGTAGCTTGGGTTTTAGATTATAATAGAGACATTTCAAATACTGTTGATGATAGTATTGTAAAAGTAATTGAAATGAATCCATTGTTAATTAGAAGAAGTAGAGGATATGTTCCTAATGAAATTAATATTACTTCTTGGTTTTGGCGCTGAGCTTAAGAATACTTTTTGCATTAAAAATGGGAATAAATTAATATTGTCTCAACATATTGGAAATACTTATAATATTGAAAGTTATAATATGGCAAAAAAGAATTTTTTAAAGTTTTTAGAGTTTTGTTCATTGAAACCAAAGTTTGTCTTATGTGATTTTAATTCTGAATTTAATATTTCTAAATTTGCAATTGATTTTTCGAATGAGAAAAGAATAAAATGTGATAAAGTCCAGCATCATATTGCACATGGTTTTTCTGTTGCTTTGGAGTATAATATAGATGATTTTATTGCAATTGTTTGTGATGGTTTTGGATATGGCACAGATGGCAGAGCGTGGGGAGGAGAGGTGTTTCATAATGATAAAAGAATTGGAAGATTAGAGTATCATAATCTTGTAGGGGGAGATATGGCTAGCAAAGAGCCGGTTAGGTTTTTAGTTTCAATTCTTTCTAAATTCTTAGATGAGAAGAGGATTTTGGAGATGCTTTCTAGATTTGATGAGAAGGAAGTTAAAACTTTTTTTAAGATGAATTCTGATAATTTTAATTGTATTGAAAGTTCTAGTTGTGGTAGAGTCCTTGATGCTATGGTTGTGCTTTTAGGTTTTGCTGATGTTAATTATTATGAGGGAAGATGTTCTATCATTCTTGAGAGTAATTGCGAAATTGGTGAGATGTTTTTTGAGCCAAAAATTTGTGTTGATTGTGATGGGCTTTTTGTATTAGATACTACTTGTTTGTTTAAGTTTGTATGTGAGAATATTTCTAAGATTGAAAAAGAAAAACTTGCATGGTTTGTACATATCTATTTGGCTAAAGGTTTACATGAAATTGCTCTTAAATATGATGATAGTTTACCTGTTGTTTTTAGTGGAGGTGTTGCTTATAATAAATTTATAAGTGGATATTTTTTGTCGCATGGTATACTGCTTAATAAGGATATACCGAGCGGCGATGGCGGTGTGTCAGCTGGCCAGATTGCATATTATTTGTGGAAGAGAGGAAGGTAAATAGTTATTAATTTATGATGTTTTTTTTGGAAAATAATCTTCAATTGGTTTGCATTTTTTCCACATATTTTTTAGAGTATTTTTCATCATGAGAGTAAATGCCTTACTATCTGAGAAAATTGTAATGTAATCATCATGATTTGTAATTTCTGGTCTTCCAATTGTAATTCTGGCACAATCGTCATCAAATACTGTCATTCTTTGTAGTAATGGGCCAAATTCTTTTTCATTCCAAACTCTAATTTCAATTCCGGTTTTTAGATATTTTTTATAATTCTCAATTTTATCTATATCAAAAGTTGATATAAATTTCATTTTTACACCTCTATCAACTGCATTTTTCATTTCTCTCATGTTTTCATAATGTATTTCTGAAAATCTATTGCAACCAATTATTTCTTTTTTTGATTTACTATTTTGTATTGACATTTTTTTTGTAATTGCTTTTTTTGATTTTATTATCCAAAATAATTCTTTAAATTCATTTGTTTTAGGTTCTTCAATAAGTTTTATCAGATTTTCAACGGTTTTATTCATACTCTCAACTTCTTTTTTAATTATTTCAGTGTTTGTAATTTTGAATTTTTTAGGTGAGCGTGGCATAGATATTATAAGGTTTCTAAGTTCTAGTTTCTGTAAAGCTTCATATGTTTTATTTCTTGGAAGTTTGCTATCATGGACAATTTCTTTTACTGTGCTTACGCCAAGTCTTGCAAGTGAGATATATGCTCTTGCTTCATATTCTGTTAATCCCATTTTTTGAAGTAGTTCAATATTTTCCATTATAACTAAAGTATTATTTATTTTATAAAATGTCCTTTTTGTCCCAAGTAGAGTAACAGCTATTTATTTATTTCTTTTTATTCATATGTTATATGGGAGAAAATAAAGAAAATGGTAAGACTATTTCAGACTGGATAATTTTAGCCAATTCAAAAGGATTTTTGACAAAGCAATTTTCTGATTTGCATAGCATTAAATCAAGAGATAATGAAATACTAAAAAGTTTATCACTTCCAAGATATGCTGATATAACAATTCCAGGTAATGATTTTGTTTATAAAAATTCAAGTCTTGTAGATTTTTTACAAAAAAATAAGAAAGTTGTTATTAGGGCTTTGCCTAATACTTCTTTGCTTCCTAGAAGATTTAATATTGGTGTTAGTGGATTGGAAGAATGTATGGAGTTTAAAAAAAAATTTGTTGGAAATAATTCATGTCAATATACTTTTCTTTTGTCAGAGATAGAAGACCAAACTTATTGTGGTACAATAATTCTTTCAGATGAAAAAGGAATCTGTGAGATTGTTGAGGGAAGCAATCATACAATGTTAGCTCAGGGTGAAAAAACCCCAATTGAATATGCAACATTTAATACTTTTGGTAGAATACTTTTTAGTTCATTAGAATATACTATGAACTCAGATGAGCATATTAAAACTTATATTTGTCAAGCGCTAGGTTTTGTAAATAAAACAGGGATAGAAGTTGGGTATTTTGAATTTGTTATCACAGAATCTCAAGGAATTAAATTTATAGATTATAAACAGAACAAAGCTTATTATAATTTATAGTCTCTTGCAGAGTCACTTTTATTTATTAAATATTTTGATTGTAAATTATTATGGAGAAGAAAACAATTTTTGGACAGAAGTGTGTAGTTTTTGATAAGAAAACAAAGAAACTATTAATACTTCAAAGAAGTGGATATAAAGGAGATGAAGGGTTGTGGGATTTAATTGGTGGTTCTGTTGATTTTTGTGAAGACTCAAAATCTGCTATAAAGAGAGAAGCAAGAGAAGAGACTAAAATTATTTTGCTCAATCCAATTCCAATTGATGTACATTCAAGAATTGTAAATAATGGAAAAGTTTTTTTTATATTTGCACTTTATTTTTGTTATAAGTATTTAATTGCAAAAAGTGATATAAAGATTAGTTCTGAACATTCCAATTACAAATGGATATCAATAACAGATATTGATAAATATAAATTTAGAGAAACTGTGGAGTATGTTAAAGAAGTAATTATTGAATATATTGCAAATCTTGAATAAAGAATTTATTTTTTAATATTTATAAGTATCATAGTAAAATTGTTGTTGTTGGTTTAGTATAAAAATAGTATATGTTTTACCAGAAAATAATTTTTTTTTCAGTAAAATGAATAGAATAATATAATAAAATCCCTGCAAATGAAATCATTATTAATGATGCTAGTAATAGACTTGTGTTCATGTAATATGAAGCATTTATTATTACAAATCCAATTCCATTTGATGAACCTGTAAATTCTGCAATTACTGCACCTGCAAGTGAGTATGTTGCAGATGTTTTCATTGATGGAAACAAATAATTTAATGAAAAAGGAAATTTTATTTCTAATAGTGTTTTAATTTTTCCTTTATTTTTCATCTTGTATAAGTCAAGATAATCTTTATCTATTGAACTTAAACCTTTAGTCATGCTAAGATAACAAGCCAGAAATCCAATGCCTTTATGCATTGAATGAATGGCGGACTTTTTATAACATTTCTTTCTTTTTCTTATTTTTAACCAAGATGGTAAAGTGATAATTCTTCAAGGAGGAAAAGAAAGTGAATATTTAC
>CAYLKB010000115.1:0-4990 GCA_964384165.1 uncultured Methanosarcinales archaeon | reverse complement strand
TACCAAATAATTTAGCTGATTTTCTATTAGCTCTCCTTCTTCTTACTCTCTTACCGAATTGAGTTTGTTTTCCATTAGCATCAAGACCCTACAATTTCATTCCATAAACTAATGAATCATATGTACCCTACACATACTAAATGTTTATTGGATTGTTTTCACCTTGATTATCCTTTAAATATTCCTTAACATTTATAATTGTATTAAATTTTAAAAATTTATTTTTATCTTTAGTAAGATAAAACAAGATTTCATATATACCTTTGCTCCCTGATTCCCACTATTTATTTTCTCCAGGTGGACTGTATGACTACTTTATGTCTATATTTTTTCCTCGTTCTAAACTTAAATATGCATTATACCAATACTGTATTGCTTTTGCATCTTTTGCCCCTATTTTTCCATAATTCCTTAGTGTACCTATATCCGGATATAAATTTTCCTATATATTCATCTTTGTACCATATTGTCTCAAACCATTCTTTAATTGCTCTAAACTATCTATAATGTAAAACCCCTCAACAGCTGCCACGCCCGAATATTCATGGGGATCTTCAGAACCACCAAGATCTGATATTATTATTTGAAATTCTTCTTCTGTTTTACTCACATTTAATATTATAAATAAATGACTTCTAGAACTATCTGGATTTGCTAAGGTAGACCGTGTCAATCTATTTCTGAAAATTTTTTTTAAATTTTTATTATAGGCTTCTATATTTCCTATCGATACTTCTTCATCCTATTCACCTTCCGTATATTTAATATTATTTAATTTAAATTCTTTTTTTGAAACATTATACATTTTTACATAATTTATTAATTTTTTTAATATTTTCGCCTCTTCATCGCTAGTTGTTCTTAATATTTTATTTACTAATGTTTTTGTCGCTCCAGTTGATACATTAATTTCTAGTCTTCTAGATAAAAAAAGGATAAATTCACCATCCGTATTCTTAAATTGGCCATTCAACGTATCAATAAATTCTTTGCGCGCAGATATTTTTATAATATTATTGTTGTTTTCTATGTATTGTTCATATTTTTGTTCTAAAGTGTTGAGAGTATCGTTCATATCATCACTATTACTAACAATGTTAATACCACCTGTTTTACCACTGCCAGGCCCATTTGATATTTTGTAATACTCGATATCTGTATTAGGCATAACTTTATATTTATTGTTTATGTAAATCTGAAATGCTTTTAATTTAATTTCATATTTTTTTTCTATTAAGTCTTGAACAATAAATTGAGATACTCCCCATTTAGTTTCATCAAATGAACCTACTTCTGTTTCTGGTGTAATACCACCAAATAATGTATACGTTTTACCTGAACCGGAAAGACCATATGATAAAATCATCATGTTATATTTTTGTTGAATTTGTTCATTTATCTATTCTTCCATATAATTTTTAAAAACCATTTTATTACTGTTTTCATCTACTGCCCTAGCGCCTATGTTATCTTTAACAATTTTTGTATATGGTCCAAAACTAATGTTTGGTTCATATAATTGTCCTTCATTATCTTTTTTTTTTTCATTTTCATTTATATACGATTGATATTGTTCACCGATACCTATCTTAGTATTGTCTACTATATTTAAATACAGAGGCCCTTCATCTCCCGTTATATCTTTCAATTGTGGTCTTATTTTAATTATTACTTTGCGAATACCTTTTAATAATTCGTATGTATTTACAACTTCTTTCAATTGAATATATTTTTTTTTTACTTCTTCAAGATCATTAATTTTTAGTTTATCAATATTTATATCTAAAAATCTATCTAACTCCTCTTTATAAGCTAATACTTCTTCCTTCTTGTTTATTAAATAATTACTTATAGGTGTTTTTTCTTTTATCTATTCAAAAATATAATACAATTTGTATTCAATATCGTTTAAATGATTAATATATTTACATATTTCTACTATTTTTTTTATTTTTTTAATTTCATCCTATACGTTTGTTTTTTTTTCTATTTCAGCCTTGTATGTTTTCTTGTCTTGATCGTAGAATAGTTTTATTTTATCTTCTTTAGTATTTATAATGTCTAATCCAGAAATTTGTGTGTGTTCTGATTCGCTATTCATATTATATTTTTCTAAAGTACTTACCAAATCTTCTATATTTTGAAATGTAAAATTATTTTTAATATAGTCATCATACATTTCACTAAAATTGATAACATTTGCATCTCTTGTACTACCTCCACCACTTCCACCACCTGCACTACCTGCACTACCTCCACCACTTCCACCACCTGCACTACCTCCACCACTTGTACTTGCACCACCTGGACCTGTGTCTGGACTTAGATAAAAATTTTTCATTTTAACTGGTAAATTTTCAGGAAAAATTATAAGAGACTTCTTACTTGCATACGAACTTAAAACATTAAAATCTTTATTATTTACTAATATGATATCCTTTATAGGATCACTCATACAATCTGTCGTCATAAAAGGTATCAAAATATTTTCATATTTTAATATTCCAAAACACTGATTATTTTTTTTATTTTTATATAAATAAGTATTCTTCCCAAGAAATTCTTTCTAAATACTTTCATAATCTTCAGTATAATATAATTCCTCAGGTTCATAATTAGTAAGAGATATAAAAGGAATTTCCTAATCAGATTTTTTACCTACTAACATTTTCATTATTTCCAAATAATTTTCACAAGTGATATCATTTATTTTAACAAAACGTACACATTCTTCAAGTTTTTTATTAATCTCTTTTATTTTTTTTCTAGCTTCTGTTAAGTCACTTGTTGAAGTCATTATATATTTATTATCTAAAAAAATAAAACATTATTTTTTTGGACAATAAGAAAAATGATTAGTCACTTCTTAATCATAACGAAAATAAGTTATCAAAATTACAAAAGTTAAAAACGAATTTACAGTTCTAAACATTAAATTCATTCGTTCTAACTGTAAAATATATTTAGATCTATTCATTAATTCCCTCTCCACATTAGGCATTAAAAACCAAATAGATGACCTTTTCTAAACCAGTTCCCTCATAACCTAATCATATTTTTCCCTATAAGATTCATCCTAATTTTTACGAGCAACCGTGGAAGAATTCAGGATTCCAGATTCGGTAGATTCATCACTGTTAAAGAGATTAAAAAAACTCTACATTTTTAGAAAGTTCAAATATTTTTTTTTTGAAACTAACACACAAAAATAAAATATAAACGTTATAAATTAAAAAATAATTTCTATTATTCTTTGAAAGAATGATTAATATTCAATTATCACTGAGATATGTTCACGAATAGTTTATAAATATAGTACATTCTCTTTGTCCCTGTCTTCACCATTTTACCGAAGCTGATTTTGAAAAATATCAGAAGAAATACGATGATAAATCTGCACAAGTAAGTCCCTAGAATTTTCCAGAGAATTCATCAAACGATATTTATAAAACAAAACCCCATAACACAAAAGAATTAAATGGTTTAACCGATCATAATAAAATTGCTCACCAAATGGTCAATGAATTTTTAAAAACACTTGAAGATATTGATACAAGTGACGTAGAAAAATTTTCCAAAGAGAAGGATTCCTAGAAATCTAATAACTCAAATATTGATAATGACAATATTCCTATAAGTTTAAATGATTTTAAACCAGATTCTGACTCAGAATCTGATTCGTCAATGGTTATTCTTTCTTTCTAGAATGACAAAATTCATATGAAATCTGGAAAAAATGAACAAATTGTAGAATGATTATTTCTATTTCTAATTGTATCTATAATTATTCCAGCAATAAAAACAGACATATAGGAATAATATTATTAATAGAACTATCATAAATATCTCAAAAGGTGATAATTTACCCCCCAAACTTTGAGTACAAAAATTCTCCCTTTTTACACCCCTAGGGTCACGTAAATCCCTCAACCTATCTATTCTCTCCTTAAGTTCCCTCTCCCTATCTGTCAAATCTGCATCATCATCTTCATTTCCATTTCCCGTAAATGTACCTGGACTATCTGTTGATTCATCAATTAGAATTGGATCCAATGTTCCCGGTTTTTTTGTTGGAACTGGTTTTATTGTTATTTTTGGTGCATCTGGTGGTAAGGTATTAGGTGGTTTTATCGTATACTTTGTTCCATCCGTAAACTAAAATTCAAAAATAACACCAACATAAGGACTCAACTCCTCCTCAACTACCTTCGCAACCCACGCCTCCTTCCATTTTGGAGCATCCATATCAGTAAATGAAACATCTAATACTGGCATATTCTCTCTATCCAATGGATACTAAATCATTAACCATTCCTTATCGGTATCACTTAATGTAAAATTGGGATACGTAGGATTTGGTCCAACTACCCAATTATCTGGGAGATAATAAAGCATTATAGAATCTGGATCATATGCTGATCCCTCATAGGGACAGTCCTTACCCTCTTCGCACGTATATCTATTTATTACATTTGTCACTGCCTACTACTCATTCCCACCAATACTTAAATAATATTGAATAACATTATCTTTATTAAGTTTTATCTCATTACTTTTAAATAAATCATTTTGATGCTCGTGCATCTAACCAAGGGCGTGTCCAAACTCGTGTACTACCGTTGCTCCTGGAACCCAATTTTCCCAACAACTATCTGAGTGTTCTGTATCACAATAATTTCTTTTTGCAGTTTTAAATTCTTCAAATTTAAATGTCTCACCATTGAATGTAAAATCTTCAAATGGGGGATCCATAAATCCTAAATTCATTGATGGAAATTGACCATTTGACTAATTTCCTATTAATGACCAAGCAGCATTAGGATCACATAAACTACACAACGGTGCATTACCAAAAGAAATACTTATTGTACCTCTTGAACCGGCCTCCCATATTGCCTCTTTTAAATATACCGCAGTTGCAATAATTCCCTTGCCAAATGTAGGTTTATCTGTTTTTGGATATACATCAATACAGGGTTTCTAGAAAAAT
>CAYLKB010000114.1:336-4998 GCA_964384165.1 uncultured Methanosarcinales archaeon | reverse complement strand
TAATTAAAGGAAAATGAATTATGTTACTAAGCGAAATAATTTCAGGAAACCACAAGCAATTTATAGTATAGATTATCAAATTAGAGATATGAAATTAGATGTGATGATGATAGAATCTTATAAATATTAATGAAAGCAAGTTAGCATCACATCCCAACTTTTATAAATATTCATATATTATAAATTTACATGGATGAAAAAGAATATACTTCTCTTTTGGATAAAGCTTATGCAGACTTGCCTGCAGTAATTAATAGAAAAGGGAGATTTGAAGTACCAACAGTTAAAGGAAGGTTGGTTAAGTCAAGAACTATTATTACAAATTTTAGAGATATATCAAAAACTCTATCTAGAGATGAAATTCATTGCTTTAAATTTGTTTTAAAAGAAGTTGGAGTCAGAGGAGATATTAATGAGAAAGGAGAAGTTACTCTTTTTTCAAGATTTCAACCAGCAATGCTTAATAAAGCAATCTCAAAATATTTTAAAACATATGTTGAGTGTACTCACTGCACAAGTCCAGATACTATTTTTATAAATGATAATACATTTATTAAATGCAATGCTTGCGGTCATCAAGAAAAAATACCAAAATTATAATTTTTTATGGAACCTTTTTAAATATGACAAAAGATATTAATATTATTACAGAAGAAAAACTTGATAAATACTTTGATGTAACATCAAGAGCACTTGCTAAGGCAAAAATTTGTTCTCCAATAAAAACACATTTATACACTACAGCAGAAGATTTTTATTCAATGGCAAAAACATATTTTGAGGATGCAAAACATTTCAAAGAAAAACATGACTTTGTAAATGCTTTTGCAGCTCTTAATTATGCTCATGGTTGGCTTGATGCAGGTGCTAGACTTGGACTTTTTGATGTAGACCATGACTCAATTCTTTTTACTGTTGATTGAATCTTTTAAAAAAGGATTTTCATAAACAAAGATTTGACTTTGAATCTAATTTTCTTAATGATGTCATTTCTAGAGGTTATTATTTTATTTTCTAATAAACACTCAAGAATTCATTAATCAATTCTTGGATGAAGCGCAAGACTTTCGCTTACACGACACAACCTAGAAATGAACATCCAAGGTGTATTGTAAATATGATTTATTCTTTTATATCTCATTTCAATTGGACTATTTGACTTTTAAGACAGAGCCTCTAAAAAGTTAATTTTATAAATAAAATAAAACTATATATAATTAGGTTAGAAATAAACTTAAGAATCATTAGACATTTATTTTACCTTAATTGGCATTTTGTGTAATTGGTTAAAAATGGGACCAAATGGATTGAGGTAGGTTCAGAGTTTTATTTCTGCTTATTAAATATATAACAGAAAAATGATTAAAATGTATGCAGTCGGCGGTGTTGATGAAGCCGGCAGAAATATGATGGCTTTTGAAGTTGAAGATGAAATTATCATCTGTGACATGGGCCTGCAATTAAGCAATCTTGTACTATACAATGATGCGGTAGATAAAATGTCACTTGACGATCTTGTTGAAAAAAACATTGTGGCAGACCCAAAAATGCTTTTGGATAAAAAAGAAAAAGTAAAAGCAATAATAGTATCACATGCTCACCTTGACCATGTTGGTGCAGTTCAGTATATGGCCCAATTATTCAATTGTCCGATTTATGGAACACCTTTTACTATTGAAGTACTAAAAGTTTTAATGAAATCTCAAAGAAATGTTAGTGCTCCTCTGAAAAATAAATTTATTAAAGTTAATGTTAATTCATCATTTACTTTGCAGTCAGGACTAGAGATAGAATTTGTAAATGTTACTCATTCAATTCCTCAAGCAGCAATTGTTGCAATTCATTCAAAAGAAGGAATTATTATGTATGCAAATGACTTTAAATTTGATAATAGGCCAGCCTTAGGACAAAGAACCAATTATCAAAGATTAAGGGAATTAAATGATATAGGTGTAAAACTACTGGTGGTAGATAGTGTAAGGAGTAATCTAAAAAGAAAAACTCTTTCCGAGATTGTAGTAAAAGAGATGCTTAGAGACATCTTTATTGAGACAGATATTGTTAATACTAAAGGAGTAGTAATTACAACATTTGCCTCTCACATTACAAGATTAAAATCCATTATGGAGTTAACAGAAGAACTTGGAAGGAAATTAGTATTTTTAGGTAGAAGTATTTCAAAATATGGAAAAGCTGCTAAGAATGCAGGAATAATTGATTTTAAGGAAAAAGGTGTTGAAATAGCTGAGACTCCTCAAGAAGTAAACAAATGGCTTGATATAATTAATAAAAATAAAACAGACTATATTATTGTTTGTACTGGTCATCAAGGTGAAGAAAATGCAGTACTTTCTAAAATTGCAGAAGGGAGAACTCCATTTGAACTAAAAGAAGATGACAAAGTTATTTTCTCATCTGAAGTTATTCCAACTCAAGTTAATATTGAAGCTAGGCAAATCCTTGATGCTAAACTTGAGAGTTTCAGATGTAAGATATTCAAAGATATTCATGTATCTGGTCATGCATCTAGAGAAGACCATAGAGATTTGCTCTCAATGGTTAAGCCTAAACACATAGTACCAGTTCATGGACATGTAAGACTTAAAGAGGGTATGATTGAATTAGCTGAAGAATTAGGTTACGAACAGGGGAAAAATTTGTGGGTAGTTCCTGACCAGCAAATTCTTGAATTTAAATAAATTCATAAATCACTATATTTTTTCACTTAGAAAAATAAATTAAGATTAAAATTATTTATTAATAAAGCTAAGATGAATAAATCACTAAATATAAAAACTCATACTAATTCCTAACCAATATGCAACAAGAATTCTTAGGACATAAAAAAAAAGCTCCTGGTCTTTTCATGAATTTTTACTTACAAGAAAAAGACGATAAAACTACCCCAGCAACTGTGTTTCTTGCTACAACTTACTCAGTCTTATCTCCCAAAGAAATTGTAACTGAAATTAGAAAACAATGTTTATTAGCTTTAAATAATAGTTCTGCTAATTTGGGAAAGTCTCCACTTTTCATCAGAGAGGGGTATGATAATGAAATGCTTGAGGATGTTTTATCAGGAGATTATGATGATATGTTTTTGCAAAGACATCAAAATAATCTTGTTGATATGGCACTTAAACCTAATATTATATATTTTGAATTGAGTGCGGGAACAGAGGAATTTCCAAACAACATCAACGACCAATCTGCTTTTAAATATGCTTATAATAATTTAATTACTGAAGTTGGAATAAGGTTATCTTTAAGATCAAATGGCAACTTACCCTCAAAGTCTACAATAGATATGTTAATTAGAGAAAATGCCAACTATACTAATTCATTGTTTATTAAGCCACAAGCATATAAACAAAAACAAATAAAAAACATTATTGACCAAATTTATCAAACCAAAATCCATAAACATGCATTTGATATTACAAACTTAATTGCACAAGATCATATGATGAATATGCTAGACTCACTCTTAGATGATTTTGAGAATCCGGTAGAAGTAATTGGTCAGAGCGAGACTGAAATAGGTTTAGGTTACATATTATTAGAAGATTATCAATTACCAGTGTTATTTATAAGAAATTAAAATTGCTCATATTTTTAAATTAATTAAAGTAATTAAAATTATCAATGAAGGAATATGATAATATTTTCATGCCAATGAGATTACAACCACCTCATTTGGGCCATATCGAAATAATAAAAAAAGCATCTCAATTATCAAATAGAGTAAATATTCTAATATATACTACAAAAAATCAAGATATCAATAATCCTTTGACAGCTAAGCAAAGAAAAACTATAATTGAATACTCTTTAAATCAATTAAATTTAAAAAATATAAAAATTACAATAATGCCATATTTCGAAGATAATGACAAAAGATTTGAATTTGTATATGAAAATAAACTAGTTGACAATAAGTCAGCAATTATTTCAGGAGATGAATTTATAAAAAAAGAATTTGAAAAAAGAGGAAATACACTAATAAATCCATATGATATAACTCATAGTGTTAAAGAAATATCTGCGGGTAAAATAAGGGATTTAATTCTAAAAGGTAATAATGAATGGAAATCGTATGCAGCATCAGGGACACTGCATTATTATGAAGAATTTAAATTAAAAGAAACATTAAAATACTTAAGAGGTAGGCAAGATATTAATAAAAACTTATTGTGAAAAAAATTCTTTAAGAGAAACCTTTAAAAATATCTCATTACTTCTTTTAATTATAATGGGAAGAATTAAAAGTACTTTTGTAAAAACATCTGCAGCTAAAATTTATAAGAAGGGTGCAGAAGAGTTTACTGACAGTTTTGAAAATAATAAAAAAATTGTCGATAAATACGCAGCAATCCCTTCAAAGAAATTGAGGAATACGGTTGTTGGATACATAACAAGATTGTCCAAAAAGGATAAGATGGAGCAGTAAAAAAAATGATGGAAGTAGGAAGGCTTTGTGTAAAAACTGCAGGAAGAGATGCTATGCAGTATTGTGTAATAGTTGAAATAATAGATGACAATTATGTTTTAATTGATGGAAACACTAGAAGAAAAAAAGTAAATAAAGCTCATATTGAGCCACTTGCTAAGAAATATGATATAAAAAATGGTGCTGATACTAAAACTATTCACGAACTTTTT
>CAYLKB010000114.1:0-326 GCA_964384165.1 uncultured Methanosarcinales archaeon | reverse complement strand
AATAGAAGTTAAAAAATCTACTGAATCTAAACCTGCTAAAGAAAAAAAACCACAGGAAAAGAAAGTAAAAAAAAGTTCTGATAAAAAAGATAAAAATACAAAAAAAGATTCAAAGAAAAAGTAAATCATATTTTTCAACAAATTTAAATCCTCATTTAGTAACTAGGTTTTATGTTTTATAAAAATACCTTAATTTTTAGTTATTTTTAAATTTCTCAAGTTCTCTTATTCGTTAAAAATTGAAATATAGTCGTCCACAAAAGTCTTTCCTTTTGTGTCCTCTCCACTCGCTTTGCTCGCTCAGCTATATCGTGTTCTCGAAGTTA
>CAYLKB010000113.1:0-5104 GCA_964384165.1 uncultured Methanosarcinales archaeon | reverse complement strand
CCTTTATATATTTTATTCTGCTTAAAACTTTTAAACTCCGAACGGAGCTTTTATATAGAAAACTATAAAAGTGTTGTTTCTTCAAATTATCCTCCGGGAGTTGTATTATTCTTTGATACATTTGATGATATCACTGGAACGTTATTAGAAGACCATGTTTCAGATTCTGGTGGAGGATGGGATAAAGTATATGGAACATATTATATATTTCAAAAAGATACCTCTGGGAAATATACTGAAAAATACAAACAAGGATATGATATTGTTTATAAGACTCATAATTTTTCATTCAAGAAATTAGATAATAAATTAAGTTTGAGAATTATCCAATTAGAAAAGGATTTTGGTTCAATTGAATATTTAAAACTTGATGTCTGTGGAAAGATATTATCTCCAACCTCAGCAAAATATTTATATACTGGAGAAGACATATTATACAAAGTAAAAGATGATGATTTAAATGTAGCTGAAGCTCATCATCAAATGGTAGAAGTTACTTGGAATATAGACAACAGTTGTAATGATGACTTAATTTTATATATGAAAGCAAATGAATATGAAGATAATAATATAATTCCACTAAGATTTCCTATTGATAGTAAATATACATCAATAAATGTTAATAATATTACAAATATTACATTAAATATTGATGGGAAAATTAATGAAGTTGATAATGTTATTAACCACACTTTTAAATTTTTTATGGAATCAGGTACAGGCCATCCCAGTAATTATACATATTATTATTTTACTCAGGATGATACTTATTTATATTTAAGTTTTGATATACTTCTAGATAATACGGATGATTTAAATTTAGACTGGACTTATTTAGCAATTTATAATTATGAAAAAAATAATACAGATATATTTTATATCAATGATACATTCAATACATATGGAAAATGTGGATTTGGTATTACATCAAAAGTAGAATATGAACACCAATTCTGTGAATTTAAAATTCCAAAATCAAATTTGTCTTATATTAATAATAATTTAAAGTTTTTCCATAAGTATTATGGTACGGGGGGTGCTCCACCTTATACTAGTGATTTAATAATTGATGCAGATGGTCCAGAGCCAAGATTAATAGTAGATAATTATCCAGATGAGAATATTGATAAAAGAAATTTATTTTTAATCAATGAAACATTACCGACTGCTGATTATTCTGTAAGTTTTGTACTAATCCAACTTCAAGATCAGGATGAATATTTAAATATTGTTGGAAGATTCATTGAAACATCAGATGAAGATCCATTTTATTTTTTAGAATTTAATACTGCTAATGCTATGATTTATACTCGGTCTTCTGAGGCTGAAGTTACGAATATAACCGATTATCTTCCTCCTCCACAAATAAATGACACTATTAAAATATCATTTATTGGAAATAATATTTCTTTATATTATAATAACACTCGAATAACTTCAGTTACAAGTACATTCTTAAATATTCCTGGGAAAGCTGGTTTTGGTTATGGAGGAATATATATTTCAGACCCATACATTAGATATCAAATTATAGATAATTTTACTGTTATTTCTGAATAATTTGATATTATTTATATATATCTAGAGAATTTATTGAATAAAACAATACATATATAAAATTATAATATCTATAATAAACATGTATAAAATTAAAACAAAAATAACAGATAATGATGTAATAAAATATCTTCACTCAGTTGATGATGAAAAGAAAAGAGAAGACTGTCTAAAATTGCTTGATATTTTCAAAGAAACTACAAATGAACAGCCCAAACTCTGGGGTAACAATGTAATTGGATTTGGAAAATATAAATACAAAACAAAATCAGGATGCGAAGGTGAATGGTTTATAACAGGCCTAGCACCAAGAAAACAAGCAATAGTTCTATATATGATAGCATATCATCCAAAATGGGGTGAGCTAACAAATAAACTTGGAAAAGTTAAAGCTGGGAAGGGTTGCATAAACATTAAGAAAATCGAGGATGTAAATATTGATATATTAAAAGAATTAATTAAAATCTCAATTGAAAGTGCAAAAAAATTACTATAAATTAATTATTATTCAATGATAATTAATCTTTATATAATATTAGGGACAAATTTACAAATATGAGTAAAATAATATTATATTTGATAATTGCCATTTTTGCTTTGCAAATAGGATTTAGTGCAACAAACATATCTGTCTGCCAAGACATAATTATCCCCGACAACTATATCGTGAATACAACGATTATACACAATGGAACAGATTCTTGTATTAATATTAAGTCTGATAATGTAACAATTAATTGCCTATCCAATAGAATTATAGGTAATAATACTGGGACTGGAATTTTCTTCAACTCAACAAACAATGTAACTTTTATGAATTGTAATCTTGAAAATTTTACAACAGGAGTAATATCTAATAGTTCGTTAAATCTATATTTTGAAAATCTGTATATCAATAATTCAAACACAGGTATAAAAATATTAAATACTACTCAAAGCAACTTTACTAATACTAAAATTGATTATTCAAGTTTTAATGGTATAAGTATTATATCATCTGATGACAATTTATTTTCAAACAATTCTATATCAAATTCATTTCTTGGTATTAACATGACAAATTCAAATTATAATGTTCTATCAAATAATACCCTAGAAGTTTTCAATATCACAACATACAATATTAAATTATTATATTCATCATATAACACATTCACATTAAATAATTTTAGTAGTTATTCAACTGTAGAAATTTCTATAAATTCCTCAAATAATTGGACATATAATCACAATGGTTCTGAACTTGGAAACTTCTGGGATGACATAAGTTGTAATTCATATCAGACTAGCTCAGGCCTTTCTAAATGCAAACTCTCACTTACTTACCCTGTAGGAAATCTAGATACTGACACAGAACCACTTTTTTATGTTTATAATAAATCAGATAGCATTTCATTGACGAATAACACTACAACTCTAAATTACGGTGAAACTATAAAACAAGTTGGCCCAACACTTTCCAATTCATCAAGTAATTATCTTTCATCATATTACTTTAATAGTTCAAACAATTTATTTGATAGCAGTTATACCCAATCAATTAATTTTGAGAATGGGGAATTTAATTATTATTTGCTCTCTGGAATGACTCAGGCAGATGTAGGAATATATTACAATGTTTCTCAAAGATATGCAAACCTTATAATAGACATTTACAACAATACAGAGCTTGAATTATATTCTCAAGATGAAATAAAGAATGCATTTATATCAACACAAATGTTAATACTTGGAAAAGATTATGCTGTCCAAAATATAGAAACAAATTTAGGAAATATAACTTCACTTTCATTAGGACAATATTTAACAGAATTTACAATTAATGAAACAAATACATATTCATTTACTTATGATGGCCAAGACTTCAATATAACATTTTTAACCCAAACTCTAGACAATAAATTATACACAAAAGTAAATAATAATTATTATCTATTAGCTCAATATGATACTATTTATCATGATAATTTATATTTTTCAGTATACAACATTGTAAATGGTTCGGCAAATATTTCAACAAAAGCAGATATAATGGTGACAACTAGTCTTATTGAATTAAAAGACAATTTTGAATATGTAAAAATTAATGGTTATGAATTAAATAATGATAATCCATTGACTAATTATAGTGTGATTAGCAATTTTTATGAAAACTCCTCATGGCAAATTTCAATCTCCTATCTCGTTAAAAATGAAACTCTTTTAATGGAAAATGAAACATTAGATGATATTCTATTTAATTCATTTAGAATATCATTTGATAATATGACAAATGCAAATTACTCTCAAATAAATATATCAACAACACATCAGCAAATTAATTTCAATGCAACACTAAACAATAACAATTCACTCCCTGACTCATTTAAATTTGTAACAGAAGTTAACAACTCAGGAAATATATATTTAGGTTCAAATTCATCAAGAATATATTTTAGAACATCAGAAATTGATAATATTCTTAATGTAATAGACAATTCAATGCAAGGGATTTCATATGTAAACTCTACATTATTAATATTAAATGTTACAAATTCTAATACAGATATACTATCAAATATGATTTATTCATATATTAGTTCAAATTATAGTCAAAAATTATATAATATTACATATATAAATGAATCTCTGTATGTTATAGGTTTTAATGAATTAATTTCAAATATCTCATATTCAAATGTTCTTTTAGGTAATGTTGGTACTGATATTTTATCAAATCCAAATTTAAGTACAAATCAATCGAATAAATTAACAATAAATCTCTCTGAACTTGAATCTGCAATATTACTATTAAAAAATCAATTAGAAATGAATTTTGAGAATGTTGAAACTAGCTCATTTAGCAATACAACAACGAATTCATATCTAAACTTTAGTTACTCAGAGAATATAACTATCTCAGACTCTGCATACGAAGATGATTTCTTTGTTATAACTATAAAAAGAGCATTAAATTATAACGATAGTATTATATTAAACATTTCAACTAATAACTTTGTCAATATGGCAAAGACAAATACTATCTCAAATCATATAATATATACAGATTTTTATGGAACAGAGGTAATTTATAATCCATCTCAACCAGACATGATTGAAATAAGTACACCAAACTCAGAAATTAAAGCTTCAACTAGCATTCATTTTGGTAATTTCAATTTTACAAATTTAAAAGGAGGATATGAAAATAAAATATCAAATGAAGTGTTCTTAGCAAAAGTACAGCAATCATTCTCTGATAGTTGGAAAATTGTTTGTAAAATAAATTGTAGTTTAAACTATTTTCTTGTAAATATTAAAGAGAATAATTTAATATCTCCATTTAATGATATGAACTTACCATATTCATCTAATACAACAGACAATATAACATATAACATTTATTTTAATTCATCTAAATTAAAAGCATATCACAATATTGTAGCTAATCTAACTCTATCCAACTCTTCTGATTATATTATTAATGAAACTTTCTTAGGAGAATATGAATATAATATAACTCAAAATAAGACCATATATTTTTTAGAAGAATTTTTGTTACTAAATT
>CAYLKB010000112.1:0-5123 GCA_964384165.1 uncultured Methanosarcinales archaeon | reverse complement strand
AATCATAATAAATTATAATTTCCAGACTTTATAAAACTACTTCGGATGAAGCCAAATAACAAATTAATTTATAAATAATTATTTGTTATTTTTATATAGTATATTATTTTAATGAAAAATTATAAAACTTTATTATTAAAATATTAAAGATTATTATTCAAAACTATATTATATATTCTAAAAAAATATTAACACAGTAGAACTTCTATAAATAAAACACATTTAACCCCCACCCCTTAATTTCCACTGGAAACTAGATATTTGAAAATATAAATAATAAATTGTTTTAATATCTAAATAAACATCTAAAATTATTATAAATTCTTATGAGTTCTTATAAAACAACAATCAAACAATTATGAAATCATTCTAAAAATTTAAATAAATATTATTTATTCAAGAACTATATATTCTTTAATAATTGAATATTTAAAATTTCTTTTTTCACCTGTATTTATATTTTGTAAAACTAAATCATTATTTTGGATGTTATTTATAATATAGTGTTCTCCTTTAACTTTAATCATATCTTTTCTTTTAAGATTAATAATAGTAATTCTTTGAAAATATCTATATTTATCTTTTGAAACTAAATTATCCCTTCCAATTAATTTTTTAGACCTAGCTTCATCAACTAAAAATCTTTTACTAAATAAATCATATATCTTATTCATATGAGAATGATTTCTATAGTAAATATCAAAACCATTATCAATTTCTTCAAATCTATTTATTCCTTTTCTTTCATTATCTAATATATTAATTACTTTTTCTTTTATTATATCATATTCATTAAAAAAAGCAAATCTAATTTGTAAAAGTAATTCATAATATTCACTAGAAGATTTTTTACAATCGCTACACATCTTCTGATCCATTTCTATTTCAATTCTAATCTCATCATATATATCCATTTATAAATGATACTACTGTATATTACAACAATCTTATCTTATATATAAATAATAATTCAAAATTAATAAATCTTTGTATAGATAATATTCAATCATTAACATCAATCATTAACATCAATCATTAACTATCAAAAACAAGTAAATAAAATATTTAATTTTTTTTACTTTATTAAGAAATATTTCTTATAGAATAATAAGTTCATCTTAATATCGTAAAATATTATATTTCTTAATATTAATTTATATTAGATATAGTAAATAATAATAAATTAAATAATTAGAAAGATTTTTTATCCCTTGGCTAAAGCCTGGGGTATTAACCACCAATCTTAAATTGAATACAGCCACTACTTAGTAAAACCAGTCCAGATATTAGATTCTCTAATATATTTTTGGATAGTATCTGCTGTAACATTACTAATGCTTCTATACATATAACCAGAACTCCAAAGATGAGAATATCTTTTCAAACTTGGATAATTATTACGAATATAAAAAGAAGTTCCTCCTTTTATTATTCTAATTAGTTGCCTAATACCATAATCTGGTGGACAATCTACAAATAAGTGAACATGGTCTTCCATGACTTCAAATTCAAAGATTTCAATCTTGTGATTTTTACAAACCACTTGGAAAGCTTCTTTAGCTAAAAGTTTAATTTGTTCATATTGAAATACTGGATATCTCTTTTTAGGAATTATTACTATATTAAACCAGTTTTGACCAATTGAATGAGTAAACTTTTTTAGTGATATGTCATTATTATTTTTAGTCATTTTTCTATTCTAATCTGCTACGATTAATGTTACACTAATGTGCAATAATAGAAAAGTGACTAATTATTAAATAATTATTAAAAAAAACACGCTAAAGCTTACACTAAAGTTTAATAGTTTTCTGTATCCTACCATTAAAATGGTATCTAAAGCTAGGTATTAGAAAACAATTATTTAATAATAATCTAAAATATTGAAAAATATTAATATTAATAAATAACTTATTTATAATCTATAATACACATCAAAAAAGAAATTTTAAAATTACTCATAATATTTCTAATTTATGAAAATATCAATAAATAATTTTTCCAATAGAAATTATATGATTTTTTTTTAGTTTAATTTTTAATTTTTTTTACAAATATATTTCTTGTTTTTATATAGATTTTTTATAATTTATTTTTTTATAATTTATTTTTAACTATAATTGTTTATGTTTTATATGTGTATAATATTTGTCTAAATAATGTCTTAGAATATGTCTATATATTTTTATTATATATTTTAAAAGCTAATATTAACGTCTTATCATGTTAATTTATCTAAAATTGTCTTAGACAAAATCTAAATAATGTATAGAAAAATAAAATATATGTCTTAAAAAAGTCTAATAAAGCTTTATTTTTACTCCGTTTAAAAAATAAGGTCTATATTTTGTTTAAATTATATATTACTGGTGTTTTTATGTGTATTCTATTTTCCAGTAGAAATGAAGGTCTTATAGTTGTTCATTTAATTAAAAATATATTATAAATAATAATCAATTTAAACCATAAAAGATTATTCATAAATTTCTAATAATCTTTATAATATAATTATATTTTCTTAAAATAATAAATATCATCAAAAGGGATACTCAATAATTAGCTTTTTGAATTCTTGAATGCTGTGAAATTTCCTTGCTCTACGCTTTCCTGCAGAAAGGAGAACTCATAAGTCTTTTAATATAAAGTTTTCTTTATGCTCCCATTTTAATGACAACATTTTAAAATCCGGACAAAGCATTGATAAATAAGATTTATAAACGTAACATAACTCAATATTAATAGCAGGCTTAATAAAATTAAGTTTGCATAATAACTAATTAAAGTTATAATAATCCTGACTAAATTCATACAATTTGTCCTATAATTTATCTAAATTATTTGGACAAATTTATGCCAAGATCGCATAATCTGGTATTGCGCTGGTCTCGAAAACCAGTTCCTTTTGGAATTGTGGGTTCAAATCCCACTTTTGGCATATTATAATTTATATTCAAAAAATAACTAATTTTTATATATTACATAAATGAACATAATTAAATAAAGAAAATACATAAGGAAAAATTTTAGCAGAAAATTATATTATTTCTTAATTTTTTTAAATTAAATTAAATTAAATTAAATTAAATACGACAGGAATAATTAAAACAGTCATTAAATGGACTCTTTTTACTTCTAACAAAATACAAATTATACCTAAAAAACCACTTGCAATAAAAACAAAAAGACCATATATGCCAGTTAATATTACTACTACAATAAATAATAATACAATTACATATAGATTAATATAGAACATATTAAGTTTATACACATAAAATATCATAATTTTTCCAAGGTATAAAGTAATAAAAAATCCAGCCGCAGATACAACATATATTATAATAAAATACAAAATCATATCGTAAATACTAATATTGTCTATTATTTGAGATATTACAAAAACACTCCCATTTCTAGCTCTTTCAATTAAATAAAATGTAGCAAAACTTAATATAAAACTAATTGTATTTATAGAACTTACAATAACTAAAAAAATTTTCTCAGACATTTTTTTCATAAATACTGATGCTAAAATAGCAGCCTGAGCATTTCCAAGTCCTGGACTTACACTGCATATTAGAGAAGCAATACCTCCTAAAAATAAACCTTTTATTAAATTAAAATCAATTTTAAAATTTATTTCAAAACTCTGATTTGCTATTTTACCAGATTCACTAAATAATGAATATGCAATAGTTGAGAGTCCAAAAAGACCACTAAATAATGGAAGTAGAGGGTCATTTAAAAAGGAGCTATTTAAAACAAAAGCCCCAAATCCTGAGGAAAATAAAACAACTATAATTGCCCAAAATTTTTTATTTAGTCCTTTTTCCATTGATATTAATATAAAAACAACTGCTATAAGAAAATAAGGAATAAAAGATTTTACCATATCATATACGGCTTCAAGATATAAAAAAACTGCAGGAATAGCTAAAAAAGCAAAACCAGCTCCAAGAAGACTTCCCAAAGAACTCAAATATATTGCAAGAAATGCTTTTCCTTCAATAACTAATTTATGTGCAGGTAGAACAGATAATGTTGTATCTGCATCAGGTACTCCAAATATTACAGATGGAATAAAATCAACAAAAGAATGTATAATACCCATAGAAATTATAAATACAACTAATATTTCTGCATTCACAATTTCTAAAAAATAATATGAATTAACCAAAATAAACCCAGCAACAAGATTAATATGAATGCCGGGAATTAGGCCTGTAATTATACCACAAATTCCTCCAATTAGTACAGCAAATATTATCTCAATTAACATTAAAAGACTGACATTATACCTTTTTATAGTAGTATGTATAAAAATAATGCAAATTTTTTATAATCTTTTAAAATTATCATAAAAAATCAAAAATAATTACAAGATTTATCCTAAATATTTTCTTGAAAGTTAATTTTTATAATATTTTTTCTATAATCACTAATTGATTTAAATACTGGCAATCCATATTCTTTAAGTCGTTTATCAATACCAATTATTGCCACAGGTTCAATATTTATTTTTGTTGTAAAACAGCATTCATTATATCTCTTAACATCATCTGTTGTATCAATGCCATTCTTTTTTCTAATTTTAATTAAATCATTAATTGCATAATATGGATTTGGATATTTTAAAATCATTTCACTATATAAAGTAAATATAAATAATTCATATCCATTTATGAATGTGCTATTAAAATCATCAGATGTTCTAGTTTTTCCATTTGTAAGTAACATTAAATCAAATGGTACACAAAAGTTAGGTTTTTGGTCTGTTTTAAAAATCAAACCTTCAGGTCTGTAAGTTTCATCATATTCATTTGAAATTCTAGTAACGCATAATCTATCTTTAAACATATTATGTTTTGTATTTGGATTAATTACTTTATTCTTAATCATATCTGAAAGTCTCTGATGAATTTGGTATATTGGCTTTCCATGACTATTAATTTCTTTTCTAATTTTTGTAACATAATCATTTTCATATTTTATCAAGCTTTTAAAATATAAATTCATAAAAATCATAATTTAATTATATCATATATTTTTTTAAATTTAATCTATAATAAGGCTGTGGGACAAAAGTCCTCAACTCAATCTTCTAAAATAATAACTATTGCCTT
>CAYLKB010000111.1:0-5185 GCA_964384165.1 uncultured Methanosarcinales archaeon | reverse complement strand
TATTTTGGAACAAAAATAGAAGTTATTATTTACTCAACTGTCAAACTTGGGTTATTATGGAAAAGGAAAAAACTATAAAAAATGAGAAGACAGCAAATCCATATAAATTAATTTCTTTGGTTTTAGGACTTGTTCTTATAATTATTGGAATTGTTTTTATGTTTAATTCTGCTGTTGATAGAAAAATTGATGGTATTATATCTGATGTAAATAGTTCTGAACTTAAGGAATTAAGAGAAGATTTACAATTACAAGCATTTCAAGCAGGTTATGTTCAAGGACAGCAACAAACAGTGTTGGCAATTTTACAGGAACTTAACAATAGAGGTTCGGTGGTAGTTTTTTATGGTACATCAAATATAACCTTGGTATCTGAAGGTCAACTTGCAAATGCTCAGAAACAAGTTGTAGATTATATTATAGATTTTGTAGATAGGGAAGGTTCAGTAAAATTGATAAATAATGCAACTGAGATTATTTTAGTTCCTTATGAAGAACCAGAAATTATGGATCTCACTAATTAGATAAAATTTTGTTAATATTTATTTTTTATTCATATAAAATTTATATAAAATATGTATATTAATATTTGTTTTTTATTTTTATATTATTATTTTTATATTATTATTTTTATATTATTATTTTTATATTATTTTCTAATTTTAATATAAGATACAATTATATACATTTTAATATCTTAGTATCTAAAGATATAGCATGGTATTATTTTTAAATGCATTTTCTTATTTCAATGATTTTTTCATTTGTGTTTGGTTTAACTTTAGCAATGCAAGCTAGAAATTCATTTTCTTTTACATCTGAGTATACAGTTTTTCGTATTGCCTCTTTATCAATGTATTCTTTTCCTTTTATTATTTCGCATTTGCATGTCCCACATGAACCGCCACAGCATCCGAATAAAATTGATATGTCATTATCTATTGCTGTGTCCAATATTGACTGTTTTTCATCTGAAGATATTTCTCCAGCAAGAGTTAAGTCTTTGTTATAGACTTTAATTATAGCCATATAATTATTAACAATTGTTAACATTTATAAAGTTTTTTATAATAATTATAATTATGATAGAGAAATTAAAATTAGATAATGTAAGTGTTGAAGTAAATGGCAAAGAAATTTTGTCTAATATCGATATGGAAATCAAAAGAGGTGAGATTGTTGTTTTAATGGGTCCAAATGGTGCTGGGAAATCAACAATTGCAAATGTAGTTATGGGCAATCCAAAATATAAAATAATTAATGGTAATGTGATTTTAAATGAAAAAATTTTAAATGATGTTCAAACTAATGAAAGAGCAAAATTGGGGGTTTTTATGAGTTTTCAGCATCCTGCAGAAGTTGATGGAGTTACTATGATGAATTTCTTAAGAGTCTCTTATAATAGTATAAAGGGTAAAGAAGAGAATGCTGTAAGTTTTAAGAAGATTCTTACTTCAAAAATGGAAGAATTAAATATGGATTTGAATTTTAGAAAGAGATTTTTAAATAGTGGGTTTTCTGGAGGTGAAAAAAAAAGGTCGGAAATACTCCAGTTGCTTCTTTTGGAACCTAAATATGCTTTTCTTGATGAGATAGATTCAGGCCTTGATGTAGATGCATTAAAATTAGTTTCAAAAAATATATGTAAGATAGCTAAAGAAAAAAATATGGGAGTATTGATTATTACTCATTATAATAAAATTTTAGAGTTTTTAAATCCTGATAGAGTTATTGTATTAAAATCTGGAAGAATTGATAGAGTTGGCGGGCCTGATTTGATTAAAGAGATAGAAATAAAGGGTTATGAAGGTTTAAATTTATAAATTGGGGACTGTTGAGTTTGCACTTATGAAAACTAACAAAAATTTATAAAAAATTATTAGGTTTTATTAATATGGCTGATAAATATAAAATAGTTCATGATAGGGATATTTGCATAGGATGTGCAGCATGCGCTTCTGTTTGTCCTAAATATTGGAAAATGGCTGATGATGGGAAGTCAGATGTTATAAGAGATAATGATGATGGTTCTCAGACAAGGGCTGAGAAAACTGGAAATGGGGAAGAGGAAATGCTTGGTACAAATATCGAACCATTGATTGTTGATTTTGATTCTAATAAAGAGGCAGCAGAGTCTTGTCCTGTTAATTGTATTCATATTCATGAAATAAAAGATGATGGAAGTGATAATAAATTAATATAATGTTATTTCTATTGTTTTTATTTTTTAAGTAAGTAATTTTTTTTTTCCCCCTCCAAAAAACATAAGTTTAAAAATTATAGTTAACAATTGTTAATTTATAATGGATGTAAAAGATAATATTATTAATGCTTTAAGACAAGTTTATGACCCTGAGATACCTATTAATGTATATGATTTGGGTTTAATTTATGAACTTGATGTTGATGTTGAAGGGAATGCTAAAGTTCTTATGACACTTACATCTCCTGCATGTCCTACGGGAGATTATATAAAATCTATGATAGAGGATGCTGTAAGAGGTGTAGATGGTGTTATTAGTGTGGAAATTGAGATTACTTTCGAGCCATTGTGGAGTCCTGATAGAATTACGGAGGAAGCAAAAGAGGAGCTTGGATTTACTGATACTGAATTAGATAATAGTGCAGTTAAAGATGTTTTTGGTTCTTTTAAGGAAGAATCAAAACTTAGGATTTGTTTTAGATGTGGTGCTAATTCTGATGAGATTCCAATACTTCAAGTTTACTATAAGGGTGAAGAAACTTTTTTGTGTACTAGGTGTAGTGGAAAGTTTTAATTTTTGAGATTATAATAATGATATATAAATTTGCAAAGACAATTTTAGGAAAATTCGGTTTTGGTTTTTATAATGCAAATTATTATGAGATTGACTTAATTGAAAATGTGCATCATAAAAATGATAACAAATTAGTTTTTAACATTGTTAATAATCATGATTATAAATTTATTTTAAGAAATATTTCTAATTTTGATGAATTACGATTTAAGAAATATTTAAAATTGGACTCTGTTTGCTATGTTGCTAAGAATAAAGGTGTAATAGTTGGTTATGGGTGGGTTAATACAAGATATGTTATGGTTGATGGTTATGTTGTTAAAAAGATTAAAAATAATGGAGTTTTTTTAATGGGT
The DNA here is from genome assembly GCA_964384165.1 of uncultured Methanosarcinales archaeon. Taxonomy (GTDB): domain Archaea; phylum Nanobdellota; class Nanobdellia; order Woesearchaeales; family UBA583; genus UBA583. The sequence continues at coordinate 2,052 of CAYLKB010000111.1, read as the reverse complement.
TGTTATATTTTTGAGAAATATAGAAAGCAAGGATATTTTTCTGAGATGATTAAGTTTATCTTAAACAAATATTCATTAGAGGGTTATAGTTATCTTTGTTGTTTTACAGATAGAACTAATTTATTTTCAAATAATGCTTTTAGCAAAATTACAAACAAAAAAATAAATGTAAAAGTTATTATATATCCATTTGGAGGTGGAATTTCTTTTAAGAAAGTTGGTGTTGGAAAGTTATGATTGTAAAAAAATAACAAATGTTTAAAAAGATTCTTTTTTAAAACATATTTATGAGTACTGGTCAATTGTCTGAGGAAGAGATGCAAAAAAGAATTCAGATGATGAAGGAAAATTGTATTTTTTGCAAAATTATTAACAAAGAAATAGCTTCTAAGATTATTTTTGAAGATGATATTTGCATTGCAATTTTGGATATTAACCCTGCAGTTAATGGACATTTACTATTAATACCAAAAGAGCATTATATGCTAATGCCTATGGTTCCTGATAATGTTTTGGGACATTTAAGTGTTATTTCAAAGTATTTAAGTTCATTATTAAAGGAAGCATTTGATGCAAATGATGTAACAGTATTTATTGCAAATGGTGCAGCTGCTGGACAAATTTCACAACATTTTATGATGCATGTAATTCCAAGATATGAAAATGATAATATTAATTTCAATACGGGGGGCGGGAAAGTCTCGTATGATGAGTTAAATTCAATTGCACTTAAAATTAAGGAAAAACTGGGGGTTATTGAGTAATTTTTATCACAACAAAATTGTTATATTATTTTATAAATTGATTTTATGTCTATACTTAGTATGAGAGTATTTGAGAGGGATGTTATATTTTTATTGTCTTTAATAATTTTTTTAATAACTTCTATGTCAGCAGTTAATTATTTGTCTTCTGATAATATATTTGATGCTAAGATAATATATATTAATAATCAAAAAGCTCCATTTTCAGTTATTATTGAAGTTGAAAATTTTATTGATAATGAAATTAATTATGATGTTGAGTTAATATATAAAAAAAAGAATTTGGTTGTTGGAATTGATAATTTTTCATGTGATAGTTTATGTGAGAGAAAGGTTGAGATTAATGATATATTTTTTGATGATTATATTATTATAATTCGAGGGGATTATGATGGTAAAGTTTTTGAAAAGAAACTTAAATTTATGTTCAGTAAAATTGATTATGATAGAAAGGTTGTAATTGATAAAAAAATTACTTATATGGGTAATGATAGTCTTTCTATAAATGGTAAATTGTTTCTTGAAAAACCTTCAAAAGTTATGATAGAAATTTATCCTTTTAGTGATGACTCTAATAGAGTTAAAGAAATGATTGAATGTCTGGAGAATGAATGTAATTTTAATATTGAATTAACAAGTAGCATTATGTATGGAAATTATAATTTAAATGTATATTTGCCTGATGATGTTATGGTATCATCATTTGAAGTTGTATATCCAAGGGGTATAATTGATAATAACGATAATTCAATAAAAATAAATATTCCTAACTCACTTATATTTAGAGATAATTTTTCGTTAAGTGATTTTTTATTAAATTTGTCGTCTTATTGCAACAATGTTTTTGAAATTAATTATGATGATAATAATAGAGAATTTAATTTGGCTTCTATTATTTACAATGATAATATAATTAAGTCAGGAAATAATTTTTTTGTAGGTTCCAAATTTAATTTTTATGCTCATTTTAACGAATCAGATTGGATAATATATAATAATGAATTTGGTTTTGAAGTATTTAATAGAAGTATTTCAATTCCTTCAAAATTATATGATAATTATGATTTGATTTTTATTCAGAAAGATAAAATTGAATTGATTGAAAATCTTACAAGAATGGAAAAAAGTTTTCAAGAAAAAGACCTAATTGATGATGATTTTTTATATGAACTTGAAGAGTTTGCTCAAAGTATGTCATGTATTAGATTTAAAATAAATGGTGATTATTCACAATACAATAACAATAACAATAACAATAACAATAACAATAACAATAACAATAACAATA
>CAYLKB010000110.1:0-5291 GCA_964384165.1 uncultured Methanosarcinales archaeon | reverse complement strand
ATTAAAATATTTAAAAGACCATAATAAATATAATTCTAGATATATTAAATTCTGCAGTAAATTAAATTTAGATTTAGAAGACACTGAGGCAAAACTTAAATGGGCTCAGCACATATAATATCAACTTTTAAGTTTTTTTGGAACATAAACACACCTAAAACCTACAGTTTCTTTTGCAAACTCTGGAGATATGCCCAAATATGCTGTAAAAAGACCTGCATCTTTGTCATCATAAAAAATCCCTCCTCTTACCAAACCATGTATATAACTTGATGGTATTGGAAAATCATTATCAGTATAAATTCTACCCACATTATAAGAGGAGTTATAAATATCATTTGGCCTTAAAAGAAACAATGTTCTAAAATAACTTCCAGCATATACAAGTTTATCAAGTTCTTGATTACTTGAATTAGCAGGTTTTGGCATTTGCTCGCAAGGATACCCATTAGAACAATTTAATGAATCATTATTCCACTCCCAAATATTTCCAGCAAAATCCCATACAACATCAATAGAATTATCAGAAAGCCTACTATCATTGTTGATATGATTATCTCGAACATAAAAAGTTCTTCTTTGCTCACTCCCAATCAAGTTTCTAGTTAGATAAAATCCATCACTATCATTATTTGATGCTTCTAAAGACTCAAATGGATTGCTATCACTATGTCCTCTATATAAACTATTATTGCCAATTTTACCTCCAATCCAATTTTCTGAAATATTAATCATTACATAAGCTGCCTGAATCCATTGCTTATTTGAAATTAAATAATAACCATCACCTAACTCTTTACACTTTTTTCTTGCATTAATTTGTGAAATATTTACCCAAGGCTTTCCATAACTAATAGAGATTGCTGTTTCATTCTCACTTTTCTTTGCTTCATATTTCATCATACAAAATGCAGACTCTTTAACACCATCATTATCTATATCAAAACCACCAGAAATTTTTACATAATTTTTAGGACAATAATCTTCCAAATAAATTCTATTATTTTGATTAAAAGACTTATACGTTTCATTTACATTAACAATTTCTTTTTCAGAATCATAATTTAAATAATTAAAAATAAAAAAATATATATAAAGAATTATTAAAAATAAAATAAAACATAAAATGGGATATAATAATATCTTATAAAACTTAAAATTCTCACTATTCATATTAAAAACTTTATATTCATCTTACTTTTTAAAAATTAATTACTCCTAGAATAAAGAAAAAAAATTGCTACTTCAGAAATAAGCTCTGTCTTGGAAAGTCAAATGGTATTATTAAAATGAGAGCTAAAAGAAAACTTCATAATTAAAAGACTAAATGGGATATCCCGATGCTGGGATGTGATATGCTATCATAATGTCTTACGCAGCAACCAAGAAAATTAATCTATAATTGCTCGAAAGGGCACCATTAGAAAAATGATAGTCCAAAGCAAAGCCAATAAATAGAGAAATTTATAAACAAATCAAATATAATATACTTATGAAATATTTAAATTCGTTTCTCAAATACTCGAAAATTAAAAAAATAAACAAGCATACTCTAACCAAAAACTCTGATTCACATCCAGAATAATTCTATTATTAATTTTAAACTGCAACAAAAGACAACAAAGATTGTTTTTATTCTAAATTAGGAAAATGACTCAAGATATAGACTTAACGTTAAAAGAAGCTAGAGAATCAATTAGCAATTACTGCATAAATACATGTAAATCTAAATGTTGCAGGAAAGGAAAATTGATACTTTTAAACTCAAATGAAGTCAATACTATTTGCGGTAAAAAAGAAGAAGAATACTTAATAACTAAAATCCTGGAAAAAACAGAAAACAACTTCTGGCATTACAACCTTGAAAAACAAAAATGTCCTCATTTAAGAGATGACAGTAAATGCAATATACATAAAAAAGAATACAGGCCTCAAGTATGCAATGATTTCCCAATCTTTAAAACTAAAAACTATATTATACCCGCCAATATTTGCCCTGCAGTAAAAGAGGGATTATTAAATGAATACATTGAAAAAATGAGAAATAAAGGATATAAAATAATATAAACAATATCTATAATAAAGAAACATTGACAAAATATTACAGAAGAAAATATAAAATTTCTCAAATAAGATTATTTATAGCAAATTCTTTTTCATTATTATATGCTCCAAATAGATTATAAACATTCTAAACACAATAAAACTAAGCAAACAAGGCGAGTATAGAAATGACAAAAGTAAAATTTTTGTGTAAAACTAAATTATATTTTAACAAATCTAATAGGATTTATAACATATTTTTTCGAAAAGAATATAAATCCTCAAATCGTGTTTATTAAATTATGAGTAAAAAAGACAATGAAGAACTTGATAAAAAAGTAAAAGAAATTGATGAGAAACTAAGAGAAACAAATCATTTAGACAATACAGAAGAAACTAAATCAGAACTAAATAAAATAGATAACGATAAGCAAAAAATACTTAATGAAACTAAAAAAAATATAGAAAAAGAAAATTTAAATCCTTACACACAAAAACACTCACTAAATCTACAATTTATAAATACTATACTATTTCTTATTTTAATAATTCTTGTAGGATATTTCATATTTGTATTTGTCAACAGCAACATAGTAAAAAGTGATAATGATATTACCCAATTAAATAAATTAAACAATAAAACAAATTTAATCATAAATTCTACCATAAATCCTCCAGAAGCACTCTCTGACGATGAATTTGAAGATAAACCACAAAGAAATAAAATAGATGATATAGAAGAAGAGGATGAAATTCAAGAAGAGATATTTGATTTATCTGAACTAGAAAAAGAAGTAGTAAATTTAATTAACACAAAAAGAGAAAGTTACAAAATTCCAAAATATGAAATTAACATGAAATTATCTCAAATAAATGATAAATACTTTGAGCTTTTAATAAACGAAGGTGAAGATATTGCAAAAGCCAACGTTGGCATCTTATCTGTAAGGTCTAAGTTAGCCGGAATAGAAGACAATGGAAAAATAAAAGAATTCATTTCAAAATATGAAACAACAGACCAAAATATAGCGCAATTCATTTATGAAAATATTGACAATTACGATTTATACAAAAAAGAACTGACACAAATGGCAATTTCAATTGAAATAAGTAATAATATTTATTACATGTTATTAAATTTATATTAAAACATTATTAGAAAATAAAACATATAAGGAAAATAAAAAATATAAACTATTCTAACTATAACTAAATACATAGTATATCTCTTGAATCTTACATTAGAATTTCTTACAATATCAAGAAGCAAAGAGAATGGTTTTATTTTATCTGTCTCATCATGAAGAGCCAATATTAAAAATATATACAATGCTAGCATAAATATATTCATTCCATATATAAACTCATTTAAAAAAAGTAGTGTCTCATTTGATAAGAATTCTTCAAAAAACATATAAAACAAATACATAACAAGAACAAGAAGCATAAATAAATATGATATATATTTAAACCAATAAACAAACTTTTCTAAAAAATTATCTAAAATATTAAATGAAAAGACTTTTTTATCATTCATATTATAAAATATATTTTTAACTTTATATTATTTTTCAATATATTTTTATAGTTAATTATAAATTATTCCTATTTTATCTAATGACTTGTCTTATATATTTCATAGGAAGATTACTAATCATTTTAAAAAAAGGTCTCATATCATTCTTATCATAATCTGCATATACTTTTTTTTTTGACTTGTAAGGCAATCTATATTCTGAGAATGTAAAATCTTCCTGAGACCTTCTTAAAAGATATGAAATAAATTCCGCATAAAGTTCGATATAATAAACACCAACAGTATATGCACTAGAACTCACACTTTTCTTGTTTTCTGCAAAAATCTCATAAAGCATTTTTAATGAATTAAAACCACACTCTGTTTGCAAAATCATAGGCCTAATTGTTCTGCAATTAACTTCAATTAATTTAAACATTCCAGTTCTAGGGTCTTTTTTAAACTGAATTCCAGCATAACCACTAAAACCAACAAATTCGAATAATTTTCTTGAAGCTTCTCTTACATTCTTATCAACATTAATACTAACAGCAACTCTTGAAACACCAAAATTTGGGGGTGTCTGTCTAAGTGTATTAAACATAAACTCTCCCACAAACTTTTTTTCTTTTGAATAAATAGCACAATATGTAAACATACACGAATCATTCCCAGGAATATACTCACTAATCATAACATCTATTTTCTTATCCAAACATAATTTAAATTTATCAATAAGTTCATCATAATTATCAACTTTTAATAATTTTTGATTAAATGCTCTAACCATTAAATGACTAAGTACAGGTTTAATTATTAAAGGAAACTCAATCTTATCCTTATATTTCTTTAATTCAAGTAAATTCTTTGGATAAAAAGTTTTTGGATGTTCTATATTTAATTTCTTACATAATTTGTATGTTTTTTCCTTCTCAAGAAAAACTCCAACAACATCATAATCTTGGGTAAATAAAGAATAATATTTAGATAATTTCTTACAATTCTTAGATACAATCTCTAAATATTCATCAGCAGTTGGAATAAGAAGCGGTTTTTTTAATTTATTTTTCTTAACATAATTTATTAAAAACAAAACATAATTATCATAAGACATTGAAAGAAAATTCACATATTCTCTCCTGTAAACATACTTAGAACTTTGAGCAAAATTATTTTTATTAGAATAAATAACATGAATCTCATAATCTTTTAAATTTCCATAAGATCTAATAATTCCAAGCGAATGAACTCCAGCTCCAAGCAATACAATCTGTTTCAAACTTAAAATCAAAATAAATAGTTATTTATAAATAATGTTTATTTAAAAAATTACATATGACTAACTGCTTTTTCAATTATAGGCAAAACAGCTTCAGTTTCTTCTTTTGTAAGTCTACCTAATTTTGACCATCTCCATTCACCATCATCTGTATTTAAATTCTCTCTTGCTAACTGCAATTTAGGTGTTCCCTCGTTATAAGACATAACACTAACTCTTATTTTTGTTGTCTCGAATTTTATTTCTTCGCCAAAAACTTCTTTATCTAAGCTTCTATCAAATCCAGCCATAATAAAATATTTTTACCATGTTTTAAAAAGCTTTTTGTGTAATTGTAATCACATAAAAAACAAAAAATTGGGAAATAAAAACCATTAATGAGATTTCAAAAATATATAGTCGTCTACAAAAGTTTTTCCTTTTGTGTCCTCTCCACTCGCCTTGCTCGCTCAG
>CAYLKB010000109.1:0-5404 GCA_964384165.1 uncultured Methanosarcinales archaeon | reverse complement strand
TAATTTTTTATAAAAAAATTTTATTTTGAAACAAAAAGGTTCATCTACTGTTTATACGATAATATTTCTTTAATGAAAAATTGAGAGTATTTTTTGCTAAAATCTTTTTTGACATAAAATTGATTATTCTTTTCATAAAATTCGTCAAGGTTAATCTGTTTCAAATTAAAACCATTTTTAATTTTCCTATCAATTATACATCTAAAAGGTTCAATAATGTCACATACTAGCGACTTTCTCTGATAAAATAATTTATGATAAAAACCATAATATGTATCAAAACCATATAATTCAAGATTAGCTTCAATAAAATTGAAGAGATAATAATATCCTATATCAAATAACAGATTGAAAACATCTTCTTTTGATCTTGGCCTTCTTCCTTTGAAATCTAAGTTCTTAAAATATGTAGAATAATATAATTTTGATGCTGTACCTTCAATTCCTAGAAGTTCTTTGCTATTAATACATTTATCAATTTTCAACAATAAATATTTTACTTTTTGTATTGTAATTTTTTCTTTTGCAGTTTTATATCTTATTGATGTCATTAATGATATTTGGTTTTCAATTTTATTATTTATTACATACTTTGCAATTTCAAAATCTTTTTCTGATATGTATTGTTTTTTTCTTAATAGATAATTTCCTTTATTGTCGGCAGTAACATCAAAATAGGGTTTTAAATTAAAGTTCAGAAATATTATAGGAAATGCATATTTTTTTGCATTCTTGATTAAATAAGAAGTAATACTAAATTCTCCAATTATATATACGACAAATATTTTATAACATGAATGTTGTAATAGTGTTTTGTTGTTTTCATCTATTAAAACTAGATTTGAATTTCTAAATTTTAATTTTTTTGATTTATCGCTCTCAACTAGTATTATCTGCTTTGACATAAAATCTGGCCTACTCATCATTTTTCCATATATCACATAAATTTCTATATATGCACATTTTGCATTTTTCAGGATTTTGTTTAAAATCAGAGTCTTCAATATCAAAATCCTGCATAGATTTGATTACTTCTTTTAGTCTTTGCTTTTCTTTTTCTTTTGGCAACTCAATATTTATTTTCTTGTTGTCAGACATTGAATAAAAACCAATCTTTTTTATTTCATAACCCATTTCAAGGAGACAGAAATATTGAGCATAAAGTTGAAGGTAATAACCTTCGTAAATTACCTTAATTTTGTTTTTTCTTTCTATTAATTCTTTATTGTCTAAGTCAAGAATATCTATCTTTCCTGTAACTCCTAATTCCTCACTGTAAGTTTCAATTCCTTGCAGAATGTTTTTTTTTGATGAATAGGTTTTATTGTCTATGTTTTTGTGGGCTTGTTTTCCTTTAGATTGATATGATGTATGAAATAGATTTTCATTGTATGAATAATATAAATTATGAAAATAAATACTTCTTGGACAGAAGATGAAATCATTCAAGTTTGAGATTATTATATTGTTTTCCATCTCCTTTCAATTATGTAGTTGATAAAATCGTCTCTTCTAATTGCCTTGTCAACTTTCTTTAAGTCTTGAGCGTCTTTTATCCTATCCATTAATATCAAGCCTTTGACTCCTATATGATAAGCACCATTAGCATCTGCATCTTTTGGTTCAATTGGATTCTTATTATTTGAATCAAAGAATTTTCCATCCTTATCTTTTACGCATGATAATATATAATCATCTCCAGTTTTGTTTGAGGAATTTCTTAATTGTAATATTATTTTTAAGATGTAAGTTAATGTCTTGAATAGTTTTATATCATCTATTTTTAATATTTCTGAAATTATATTTTCCCCTCCATCATATTTAATTGAAAACTCATCAAATAAATTTTTTAATTCATCTGTTGGATTAAATTTCTTCGTGTCAAACTGATTGTTTTTTTCAGGATTTCTGAAATTAATAATTTTATTTCCATTTGACCAAATAGACCAATTGTCTTTTTTGAAGTTTGGATAACCAAAGTCAGAATAATTGAAATTAAATTCAAATAAATCTTCTTTTGAATTGTATTTAATTAATTGGAACTTATTAAGAAACTCTTTTGATTTAATTATATTTTCATATTTTGGATGTAATAAGTTTACAAAGCCCGTACTGAAATCAATTTTTGATGTGTAATCTGCATTTACATAATAAATGATACCTGTTTGTTTTCCCATTTTCTGGAAACTCTCAAATTTTGGTGTAAGCTGATAAGCTTTTAATAATCCACCAAGTTCATTATTATTTTTATCCTTGAAAACTAAATAATTTAATTTCTCAATTAGCATTTTCTCAAACTTCTGATAAACCTGTTTTTCTATTTTGAATCTTCCCCGTTTAAAACCTGTATTCAAATCTTCAAATACAATTATTGCATTTTCTTCTATTGCAAGTTTAGTTATTTGATGGACAATCTGTGATAAATATCCTTCTTTTAATTCTTTGATATTAGTTATTTGTTTCCAAGATTTTCTTGCTTGGTCTCTTTCCCCTTCAAGTTTATCTAACTTTTGATGATAATTTCTTTCCCTATTGAAATCATCAACTACTAGATTATAAGTTCCTTGTTTTTCTATCTCGCCTTTAGAATTAATTAAAGTATAATAAGCAAGATGCCTTTCTCCTCTATCTATACTTAATATCTTAAAATTATAACGATTTTCTTTAATTTTTTCATTTATCATATAATTCAGATTGTATGATGAACCTTTAGCTTTAAAGTTCATAGTAATTGGGCAATGAAATAAAAATTTGTCAACAGTATATCTTCTATCTTTAATTAGATCATATTTGAAATTACTTGTCTTTTTATTATTTAAAGGGTCTTTATTCTTTATATCTTGATTTTTAGGATGTATTACTGGGTCTTTTAAAGATGCTTTCCTGAAAAATATTTCTGCTTGTCCATTTAATTTGTATACTACATCATTTAAATTATCTTCTGAAAATAATTCTTCCCAGTATAGTGTGTGCATATTTTTTCTTCCTTTATGAAATTTTGAAAAATCTTTATTATAAATTTGAAACAAAAATAATTTTCCTTCATCTACTAATTTGTTAATATAATCATCAGATATTTTTTTAAATTTTATTTGATATCCTTGATTACTAATATGAGATGTAAATTCATTAAAATCAACATATTCAGATGATTTTTTGAGATTAAAATCAAAATTCCAATAATCTAACCTTTGTATATAATAATCAATAAATTTATTTTTGTCATCTTCTGAAAAATTAGAATTTGATTTTAAATAACTTTTTTTAATTCTTATTTCATTTATCTCTGGAGGTAAGTATTTATTCTTTAATTCTTCTAAAATTAAATTTTTTCCATCATTATATCCACCCTTTTCTTTTCTTCCTTTTTTACTAACAGTTTTACCATCAATAATCATCAAGTTTTGAATGTCTTTACTAGCATCAGAAATTTGCTTATATTCAATCTTCTCAAAGAATTCATTAGAATCTGATTCAGTTACATTTGTAAAAACTTTATTATTACCTTTTGACATAATACCAAGATAATAATTTCCTTTTTTTCTGAAAAGCACAGCCCAATTATCTCTTTCTTTGTTTATATCCCAACCATCTAACAATGTAGAATTTTGAAAGTTAAGTTTGAATTTACTGGTACTAAAATTCTTTTTAGTTATGAAATTTCTAGTTTTGTTGTATAATGGAATAATTTCAGATAATGTTTCTATGATTTTATTATAATCGGAATAAAATTCTGAGTCAAATTCAAATGCAACAGGTTCATTATCTTCACTATCTTTTTTTTGGTTAAGGTATAATGGATTGATAAAATGATATAAATTCATAATAGAGTCTAAGAACTTTTTAATAATAATAGTATTTTCTTCAATTTCTTTATTAAAACCATTATTTAATAATTTCTCAAATTCTCCATAATTAATTTTTATTTCCTCAAATAAACTATTTTCTTCAGGTTTAAATAAAGAATAAAAACCGCAAATTGAGTATTTTGGTTTATCATTTACTTTTCGAACAAATATATCATAAACAGATTTGTCCATATCATTTACAATATTTAATAATTCAATTCCCTCTTCAATCTCATATATTGAAAAATATTTGTTTTTTTTATACCATTTATCCAAATCTTTTTCTTTAACATTTATTTTGTTTAAAGCATATTTTTTCAGAGCATTCTCTATGATACTCCAATCACCAAATATTTTTTGAGATAAATTTGTTATGGTTTTATCTTTTTTAATAAATAATTGTGTTCTATCATATTTTTCCAAGTTAGAAAATAAGTCATTAATTTCTTTCTCAACCTTTTCATTTAAGATTTTATTATAAAAATTATCTACTGATTCTAAAATATCTTGTTCATTTTCAAAAGTATCTAATATAAATGAACTTGTTTCTCTGTCACTTAATATTTGTTTGAATAATGGAACAAATTTTAATTTTCTAATTGATTTTTCTTTTTTTTCTTGTGAGTATAAATTAATGTATTCATTCAATCCCTGTATTTTCTTTCCATTCTCAAGTGTTTTTCCACCAACAATTTCATTGAATTTATCAATTCCTTTTTGATTTAGAAAAGAATTAAAATTATAATAACTAAAAAATAAATCTAAAGACATACCATTTAATTCTTTTTCAAAATCTTTTTCCAGTTGTGATAAATCTAAGCCATCTTTAAAATATTCTTTTAATTTTTCATAATTCTTTATATTTTCTATGTATTTGGGCAGATTATCATTAACAATTCTATAATATATAGATGTTGGTATTTCTTTTGTTGAGAAAATATTTTCTCTATTCTTATTAAAGCCTGTAAAATATGTTGTCCTATCATTAAATTTGTTTACTAAATAAACATTCTCATTTTCTCCTTTATTTTGTAGATATTTTACTAAAACTTCTTTAATAAAATCTTTTTTGAAAAAGTATTTGTAAAAGCCTTTACCTTTAATTTGTTCATGCAAAGATTTTCTTAACTCATCTTGATATGAAATAAATTCTTTTTTTAATTTATCATCATTTTTATTCTTTTTTAATTTGTCATAACTATCGACGAATTGTTTTATTTGGTGGTCTTCTAATTTAGCACCATCTAAATTTTTCTCTATAAAATATTTGAAATATTTGTCAATAATCTTTTTTACTTCTTGAAAATCTTTAAATCTTTGTTCATCCTCTTCAATCAGGTTAATTTTTCTAATGTTTTCTAATGTATTCCCCTGGGGTTTTAACTCAAAACGCAATGTCTTGGATACACTGTATATGTTATTGAAATTTTTGTATATATTTTCAACCATGATACTCATTATAAAATTCTTGTTTTTATAAACTTTGTCTGTACATTAATTTTGTGTAACGACATGACATATGTCACTAGCATAAAAATGTTTTTAACATTTTTTAG
>CAYLKB010000108.1:0-5485 GCA_964384165.1 uncultured Methanosarcinales archaeon | reverse complement strand
AAAACATTAAAATAAATAAAATAAAAATAAAAATAAAAATAAAACAATAAAACAATAAAAAAAACTAAAGAAATAACAATAAAGAAGAATAATCAAAATTCATTTCCCAAAGATAAAAAGAATTTACAACTTTTAGATAGTATTTTTACTTTCTATTAGGAAAACAAAATTTTAAAAACCAAAATGAATCCAAATAGATAATGGAAGCCAATTTAGAAATATTGGGCAATGAATCATCGGTAATATATTATAACTTAAATAAACAATACGACACAATAAGAAAATTAATTATTACCAATAACATTGTAATAGAGAACATAGAAAACAATAGTTTAAAAGAAACCCTTTCATCACTTAAAGATTTGTCAATAACCGATTATCTTGAAGAAATCAAAAATCTCAAACAATCAGAGAAATTCGAATTCCAGATAAAAAATGAACTCTACAAAAGAATTCAAGAAGGTTTGATAAAAATCTCAGAGACTGCAATGGATATTAAACTAAAAGACTATAATTTTATGAGTTCTGTATCCAATACTAAATTTAATGTAACAATTAGATGTGAAAGTTTTTCCATAACTCATTATTATCAGGAAAAAGGAGCATTAATATCATCAATAAGAAGCCTATTAAAAGAATATATACTCTCACCTATGAACTCATTTAGAACAAACATACTACAAACATTTCAAATAGAAATATATGAAACTGAAGATATTTTCAAATGTATTCTACTTAAAAAAGAAGGCTCATCACTCATACTTGCAAGTTCATTTGGATTTATGCAGCATATACCATACGATTACATGCTAGGAAGCGAATTTTATTTCTCAATTGGAGAAAAATTTCAATTCTATGAAAATTCTCAAACTCATGCCATTCTAAGAGACCACACAAAACTTGCAAAAAAAGAAATAAACATACAAGAAAAAGTTCTCTCAAATGACGATTTAATAAAAATAAATGACCAAACTAAAAACATTGATGATGCCCTAATTGAAATTTATTTAAACAAAAAAGGCGTAGTAAAAATTGTTAACATTTCACTTCTTGAAAACTCAGTTTACAACAATTCAGAAAATGGTTTTGTGATAAACAAATCATCAAACATATTTGACAGAATCTCACTATCAACATTAAGAGATCACACCGACGACTGTCCAAACCCAAAATATCTTCTAATAAGAAATGATAGTGAACTAGAAGAATTATTTCAAAATTTATCTCAAATTCAAAATTATGATGGAATTATTTTAAATACTAATTTTTATTCAGGAATGCTTGACAAAATAGGAACATTTCTAGACATTGACATAATTTTCTATAAAAAACCACTTCAAAAGTCACTAGATGTTAGACTTGACAGGGAAAATCTAAACATTGAACCAAGCTATTCAAGTGACTTAGCATATAACAATAAAGTTGCTAATCCATTTTCAAACATTCTCGAAGATACACATGAAAAAGAAAAAGATGAATTCTTGGAAAGACTTAAGAATGTAGATTTAAGTACGCCTGTACATAGAAATAATGCTAATGAATCAATGCAAATAGGAGGCATTGCGCAAGGACTAATATCTAGTCCAAACTCATCAAATTACTTAAGAGGTGAAAATACAATGAAATGGCCAAATTCAAATCAAAACTCAAATCAGAAAAAATCAGCAATATCAATGCTGGCAGACTCAGTTATAAACAATAACATGCAACCCCAAAACCAAAATAAAAATACACAATTAAAAAATCTACCACATCAACAAGAACATAGACACAATCAAATGTCATTAAACAATATAACAGAAACAAAACATCAACAACCTAGCCACCATGAAAATAATAGAGATTTTTTTGACTTTACAGAAGATGATGAAGACAACTCAATTTCAACTTTTAATAGCAACAAACCTACATTCCCAAACAATGACTATGAAAATTCCAATTCATACAAAAATAGTAGCTTTCTTGAAAACAATATAACACATGAAAATTTAAAACATCCATCATCTGAGAATATAAATTATTTCCAAAACACTTCATCATCATTACTCTCTCAAAACCAACACAACATTATAACCCAATCATCCGAGCTACAAAATAACAATAATAATAATAATTTTAATTCTAGTTTTAACTCCGAAGATAATAGTTATAAAAATCAAAACCAAGATATATCAAGATTTAATAATGTTACCTCAATTAAAATCATAACTCCTCCTTCATACCCTGCAGAATATCAATTTGCAGATATAAATACAATTGGCCAAATTTCAGGAGGAGAAATATATTTTCTATCACATAGTATAGAAAATATGACTAATCCAAACTTAAAATACATACTCCCAATATCTATGAGTAATGAGCAAACTAAGGATTGTTCTTATTTAATAAATAACACAGAAGAATTTTTTCTTGCACAAAAAACTGCAAAATATTTTATAAACATAACAAAAACTAATGAAAGTATTAAAAAACATTATATAAAAGAATGCATAAATAAATTTGGTAAAATATCCATTATGATAAATAAAAATGATATACATTATATTGAAGAATATATTAACAAGATTTCCGAGGTTTACATTACTGATATTTTAAATGATACAGATTATAACAATGCAAAAAACAAAATTCTCTCATACGAAAAAAACTTTCTTATAAATAATCTTTAATATTATCAATAAATTAAAAACCCTAAGAATTGCTATTCCCACCATAAATGATGAGGTATTACGCAATTCTTCGAGACGGATTTTTAGTCATCGTTTAAAGTTAAGCCCCACCCTAAAGGATGGGGTAATCTTGAAACGATATAATAAAACTATTAACTTCTATTTAAAAAAATCAATAATCTTTAAATTATAAAATAAACCCTAATCAAAATAAGGCTCATGGCTTTCACTTGCCTTTTTCAAATCTCCCATACCATCTGAGTTTTCCTCAAGTTCCGAATAACTTCTTGGGACACCAAAATCAACAAATGTAATATAAAGCTCATCATAAACATCAGGATTTACCAACTTTTGAATAGTTACTTCAAACTTCTCAACTTCAATCCCACCCCTAACCCAAGCATCCATATTAAGTGCAGGCAAAGTCTCACAATCCTCACCACTAAATAATCCTTTCTTGTAGCAAATTTCCTCAGATGGAATTGTAAAGGAATCATTATATAAAATAAAACCCGAAACAGAATAATTTCCTGGCATTAAATCAATAGTCAAATTATATTGATTATCTTCATTAATCTCCAATACTTGTACAAACTCTTCCCCTTCCAAATACTCAAAGATAATAAATCCTATATCATTATCAGAAAAACTTTTACCATTACTATACTTATTAGCACCCACACCTTTAATAGAAACACTAACATTCATTGTTTTAGGAGTAGGCATATAATGTTTTCCAAGTTCAATTGGTTCATTAAGTGATGGGTCTAAATTATCAAACTTAAGTCTTTTATGTCCAAACTTATACACTTCAAGTGTTCCTGGATTACAATTTATAGGCAACCTAAATTTTAACTGGGTAATATTGTCCGAAATAGTTTTACCATTAACACTTGTCTGGCCTACATAACACTTTGAGATTCCCTTGCAATCAAAAGTAATAACTGCATCTTCAACACCAGTCTCAAACATATTAAATTGCTCCTTCTTTGAATCATACATTCTTTTACCATTAACTAAAGGATCAGAAATATTTAATGTAATATAATCAGAAATAAATTGAACAGGGTCGCAAACAAGAGATTTTTCCTCTTCAAGGTCAATAGTCTCAAGTTGTAAACCATAGTCTAAATTTTGAGCTTTAGGTGTATTATAATCAATATTAGTCTCAATAGCAAAATTAAATTCCATATTATCAAAATTATTAGCTTCTATGCTAAACATTACTGGTGCAGTAATTTCATAAACAGCTACATACTCTGTAAAAAAGAAAGGAAGTAGATTTATAACGGCCTCAGGCCTTGGAAGCAAAATTACATTTCCAGAACTTGGCCCAATATTTATATAAGTTGGAAAAAAATTCTCATAAATTGGAGTTACTCTATACTCACTATATTTCTCAAACACATCCGGATAATTTACTAATGCATCACTATGTTCAGACAAATAATCTTTTGTATAAACATTATAAAGAGCATTTGCAAATTTATTATCTTTTAATTCATCAGGAAGTGAATAAGTATTATAATCAGTATTTAAAAATTGAATAAGACCAATATTTGAATTAAAAATCATTTTAATATCTTCACTAACTCTTCTCAAATCCCAAGGCTTAAAATCATATATCATTCTAAAATCATAAAATGGAGGAAGTGAAATATCTCTTAAATCAGGGTCTGAATTCTGATAAGCATTCAAAAAATTAACCATTCTCATTTCTATAAACGAACTCTGATATTCTGCAAGTGTTATATCCCTTGCTAAAAAATAAGGAATTTTAAGTTTATTCTCAACCTCTGATGAAAAAGTATCTATATACTCTGAAGAACCTGGATTAAGCTCTACTATTTCAATCGGCAAATCAAGTGATACATCAATCATATCATCATTAAATAAAATTTTGGAGTTTATTTCTTTCGGTTCATAATTAATTCTATATATTCCATCAAATGCTTTAAATCCTTCAAGACAATTCTTATCCAAATTCTCATCTATATATCTTTTTAACTGATTTCTAATAGAATAAGGACTTTCTGTTTCATATTCTGGAATATTAAGAACAAAAACTTCAGCCGAATCATCAAAATAAAACCAATAAGGATTCTTATTTCTCTCTAAAATATCAAGGCCTTGAGCTACTCTATTAAATTCATTAGGCTTATCCCTATCAGTAAAAAGCATATCTGGATGATATAGCCACCCTCCTTTCATAGCAATCTGATCAATACCTTTTTTTGCCTCAAGTTCTATGCATCCTTCAACAAATTCCTTAATAATATATGAACTTTTCTCATTTTCAAACCATTTAACATCATTGTTTGTAAAAAAAAACAAAAATAAAAGTCCAAGTACTATTACAACAGAAATAATTACAAAAATAGATATTTGCGTCTTTAATGCTTTTGCCTTCATTTAAGAAAAACATCAAATATAATATTTATAAAAATTTGTCGTCTCTTATTAATTGAATTAATTAAAAAATATAATAACACTTCTAATAAATTATAACTACATTTCCATCATTTCCATTAATTCCTTCATTATTTAATACACTTGAACCTCCATACCCAGCACTTCCTGCATAATCTGTATCTGAAGTATTTGCAGGAGTTCTTCCAGAACCTGCGGTATTTGTACTTCCATACCCACTTCCCCCACCACCAGCAATAACCAATGAAGTAGCCCCTCTCTTAATTCCACCCCATCCACCTCCTCCAGCACCTCCATAATAGTATTATCCACCACCTCCACCACCAACATATACAGTTAAAGTCTCTGAAAAAGTTACAGCAATTGTTGATTGAGCAAAACCTCCC
>CAYLKB010000107.1:0-5594 GCA_964384165.1 uncultured Methanosarcinales archaeon | reverse complement strand
ATTTAATTCTAATAGTTGCTAAGAAAAAACCATTTATAAAGTTATTGAATTTTAATTAAAAACTAATTTTTCATATGCTATTTACGGATTTGCAAAAAAGTAGTTTGCCCATTTTTGGATAATTCTTTCGGTTTTATTTATTATATCATTTAGTATTATCATTTTTTAAATTTTTAGGGATAAATTATTCTGCGAAGTATTAAATTAAAAATTTGTTTGTCAAAGTTCTATGGCAGAAAATAACAAGCCAATAAAAACATACAAAGTAGGAGTGCTGACATTGTCAGTATGGGAGAATGAAGTAAAAGATAATGGATTTATCAAATCATTTTCTTTTCAAAGAGCTTATCAGACAGATGAGGGCGACTGGAATCATACACAAAATCTTAGATTATCAGATTTGCCAAAGATGAGAGTCTTAGTTGAAGAAGCTTACAAAGACCAAATCTTATCTGAAAAGGTATGAGTAAAATGTGTTCTTTATCTATATGTCTTAAACAAATTATTTAATATTTTATTTTTTTTAATACAAAATAGTTAATTATAAAAATAACAAAGAATAAAAGAAGTTATATAAATGCAAATTTTAAATAAAGAAACAGACAGGTTTGACAAAATTCTATTGTTAATTACTTATATTATAAGATTAGTTCTTGCTATAGCTATTGTAACTGAGATACTTAATCAGAGATGGGCTTTGTTATTTACAACAAGTTTAATATTTATTTTAACATTTATTCCAACTATTTTTGAAAAGAGATTTAAAATAGATATTCCTCTTGAGATTGAGATAATCATAATCATATTTATTTATGCATCATTGTTTCTTGGTGAAATAAAGTCATTTTATACAACATACTTGTGGTGGGATATTTTACTTCATATCAGTTCGGGAATTGTTCTTGGGTTTTTTGGTTTTTTGATTTTATATGTTCTTTATTCGCAGGACAAAGTTCATGGTTCTCCAATTTGGATTGCTGTTTTTTCATTTTGTTTTGCTGTCGCTATTGGAGCGATATGGGAGATTTTTGAGTTTGCTGTTGATAATATATTTGGATTTAATATGCAAAAAAACGGACTTAATGATACTATGTGGGATTTAATAGTTGATTCATTAGGGGCTTTGATTACTTCAACTATTGGATATTATTATTTAAAGGATAAAAAAAAAGGTTTGTTTAATAGAATTATACTTAAATTTGTTAAGAAAAATCCTAAATTTTTTAAGTGATAAGTATATTTTAAAACTAGATATTATTTAGAGTTTCTTCATCTTTAATATCAAAGAGTTTAAAACAACACTCACACTGCTAAATGCCATTGCAGATGCTGCTAGCATTGGTGATAAAAGCCAACCGGTAAATGGGTATAAAAGACCTGCTGCAATAGGAATTCCAAGAGAGTTATAAATTAAAGCCCAAAACATGTTCTGTTTTATTTTTGACATTGTCATCTTACTTAGTTTAATTGCTTTTGATACATCTCTTAAATCATTTTTCATTAGAATTATACTTCCGCTTTCCATTGCAACATCTGTTCCAGAGCCCATTGCAATACCAAGGTCTGCCTGAGCTAGAGATGGAGAGTCATTTATACCATCACCTACCATTGCAACAATTTTTCCCTTATCTTGAAGTTTTTTTACATGAATTGCTTTGTCCTCAGGCATAATATTTGCAAAGACATTTTTTATTCCTAATTTTGTTGCAATGGCATTGGCTGTTCTTATGTTATCTCCAGTAAGCATATAAATTTCAATTTTTTGTTTATTAAGATATTCTATAGCTTTAATTGATGTGTCTTTTATTGTATCTGCTACAGCAATTATTGCCAAGATGTTGTTTTTTTCTGCAAAATACATTACAGTTTTTCCTTCATTTTCCAATTTTTCAACTTGAGGATTATATATTTTAGTGTTAAGTTCGTATTCTTGCATAAGTTTTGAGTTACCAAAAAAATATTTATTATTGTTAAGTTCCGCTTCAACACCTTTTCCAGGAATTGCTTTAAAATTATGTGGAGTTATCAAGGTAATATTTTTTTCTTTAGATTTATTTATTATGGCTTCTGCAAGTGAGTGTTCAGAATGTTTTTCTATTGAAGCTATTATTTGGAGTATTTTATGTTCATTTAAGTTACTTAATGAGATAATATTTGTAACTTCAGGTTTTCCTTTTGTTATTGTTCCTGTTTTGTCAAATACAATAGTAGTTATTTTGTTTGCGATTTCAAGAGCTTCTCCTCCTTTAATTAAAATTCCTTTTTGGGCCCCTTTGCCCGTACCAACCATAATAGCAGTTGGAGTAGCAAGACCTAGAGCACAAGGGCATGCAATTACTAAAACACTTACAGCAGTTAGGATTGCAAATGATAATGTCTGGCTGAATATTAAATACCAAGATAAAAATGTCATAGTAGAAATTATAATTATTGAAGGTACGAAATAGGCCGATACCATGTCAGCAAATCTTTGTATTAGCGCTTTATTTTGCTGAGCATTCTGGACAAGTTTTATAATTTGTGAGAGAGTAGTGTTAGCACCAACTTTAGTTGCTTTGAATTTGAAACTTGAAAATTTGTTAATAGTTGAACCTATAACTTCATCACCAATCTTTTTTTCAATAGGAATACTCTCACCTGTTATCATAGACTCATCAATTGAAGAATTACCTTCAATTATTATTCCATCAACAGGAATTTTCTCACCAGGTTTTACAAAAATTATATCACCTTGAAGGACTTCATCGACTTTTATTGAATATTCTTGTCCGTTTCTTATTATAGTTGCCTTTTTTGCTGAAAGGTTCATTAATTTTTTTATTGCATCAGAAGTTTTTCCTTTTGCTTTTGCTTCCAAATATCTTCCAAATATTACTATAGTGATTAATACAGAGGATGTTTCAAAATACAAATGCATTTGAGATGAAAATAAAAGGTATAAACTATAAAAATATGCAGCACTTGTTCCAAGGATTATGAGTGTGTCCATGTTAGCAGATTTTCCTTTTAATGCTCTATATGCACTTTTATACATAGGATAGGCAATGACAAACTGGACAGGTGTTGCAAGAATCCATAAAATATAACTCTGATATGGTAATGGTTTGTCCATGAAGAACATTGATAATACAAATATTGGTAGTGTGAAAATCAGTGAAATTAGAAAATATAATTTTATTTCTTTTATTTCATGTTCTTTTTTTCTTGATTCTTTTGCAAAGTCATAATTTGTACTTTCAGGCTTAGCACTATAACCTTTTTTTTTTATTATTTCGATTATCTTTTGGGTTTTTATTTGATTATCATCAAATTCTACATATGCTCTTTGAGTTGAAATATTGACATTTGAATTTAAAATACCATTAGATTTTGTTAAAGCTCTTTGAATCACAGCACTGCATGAAGAGCAGTGCATTCCAGTTATTTCAAGATTTATTTTTTTAGATGCCATTTGGATTTTCAATTACTTTAAATTTTGCACCTTTTGTTGTCATTGCCATTGAACACATGAACTCTAATTCTTCAATTTTTTCTGGAGTAAATGTTATAATATTTTGTTCTTTAGATGAGAGATATTCATTAATACTTAGTTTTGGGACTGTCATTACTTTGGCGCATCCAGCAGCTTTGCTTGCATCAATTCTCCATTCAACAGGCATTCCTTTGTATATTGTAAATTGATGAGGATAATAATCATACATTCTTATCTGCATTTCTACAATCTGAACACCATTTTCAATTCTAATATTTTCAGATACTTCTTGATTGTTAGTAGTTTCTTTTATAATTTGTTCATTAGTATTAATATTGTTATTATTATCTGCTGTGTTAAATCCTGCAAGTGCAAGTCCACTTGGTATTGTTAGTATTCCTAAAAGGATTACACTAACACCTGCTGTTTTGAAAAAAAGTCTTTTTGCAGTTCCAGTTAAAAAACTTGATAATATTCCAAGTGATAAAAGTCCTGGTAGTGTTCCTAGGGCAAATGCAAACATAGTTAATGCTCCTACAACTGGGTCTGCCTTGCTTAGAACATAGAGTTGCAGGGCATATGTGAATCCGCATGGAAGAAAGAAAGTTGCCCCCCCCAATGTAAAGGGCATGAGCTTATTTGAAGAATTACTACTTTTAAATATTTTATGTGAGAATGATTTTGGTAATCTTGGAATTAAATTGTTAATGCTTTTTGGTAATATGTTTAATAACTGCAATCCAAGTAAGACCATTATTAAGCTTGCAAATATTGTTATTATTCCTGTAATTGTATTTGATATTGAAATTAGAGAACCTAATAACCCAATCAATGCTCCAAAAGTTACATATCCCAAAATTCTTCCAATATTAAAATATATTTGAGGTTTAAATTTTTCATAACCTGAAAGGTTTGGATGTTCATTTGAATATTTTGCAGTTATACTTACAAGTAATCCTCCAGTTACTGCAAGACAACTTGAGAATGCTGCTACTATTCCAATAGCAAATATGAAAGCGTAACTCATATTATCTTCAACACCTATGTTACTAAAAGTATCTGAATTGCCAAAAAGTATGTATAATCCAAGGACTATAATTAGTACTCCGCCCAATTCCATAAAATGCCTTTTTATTGATACTTCTTGTTTGTTGTTATATATTGAGTAACCTGCTTTTTCTATTGCTGATTGTAATGCTTTAGTTTGTGGTTTATAATTTTCATAATGAATTTTTGCTTTACATAATGAATATTTTACTTCAGCTTTTGATACTCCTTTTACTTTTTTTAGTTTTCTCTCAAGTAATATCTCACAGCTTGGACATTTCATTCCTTTAATATTTATTTCTATGCAATTTATATTTTTTTTAATCATTTTTATTTTTATATCCTTCTTCCAATAATATTTTTTCAATTTCTATTAAGCTGATATTTTTATCATCATATGAAATTTTTAAGGTTCCAGTTTTGTGAGAAATATTTTCTACTTTGATATTTACTTCTTCCAAGATGTCTTTGATTAGCATCTCGCAAGCACTGCAATGCATGCCTGATATTTTTAGATTTTTAGATTCCATTTTTTTATTTAATTATAATTTCATTATTTGATACTATAGATATTTTCTTCTGATACTATTATTTTCAAGATAATATTTATAATGAAAAAAGAGTTTAGGTTTATATGAAGGATAATGTTAAACATTGGCTCTATATTGGAATGCTTATTCTTTTTATTGTAATTCTATTTTTTACAATACTTTCATTTAATTATGTTGGCAGTCCTGATGAAATTCCAATTTATTTGAAATTTTTTCTTGATTATCATACTTTTTCTATGTTTTTTATTGCCATTTTTGGAATTGTTTTTGGAAGCGTTACTCAGATAATGAATTCCAAAAAACAGGAATCCAATAAAAAATTATTTGATAAAGTTATTAAATTATTTGAGAAATCTCTTGGGTCTGATGAAAAGAAAATTATTGATTTTCTTGTAAAAAATAAAGGAGTCTGCACACAGTATGAATTAACAAAACTTGTTGGAATGAACAAGCTTAAAGTTTCAAGGTCTCTTTTTGATATGGAGTCAAATGGACTTGTTTCTCGAGAAAAGATTGGAAAGATA
>CAYLKB010000106.1:0-5708 GCA_964384165.1 uncultured Methanosarcinales archaeon | reverse complement strand
TGGTTCTTTTAATTTGGATGCAATTTATATATATGAAACTCTTTTAAAGAAAAATATTCTTTACAAAGCGATGTATAGTTATTTTGTAAAAAATTTTGGTATAAGTTTGGATTGTTATCATTCAATTAAGTCGTATGCTTTAAAAGTTGCAAGAAAAGAATCAAGAGATTATCTTTACAAGGCATTTAAATCACAGGATGATGAAAAACTTTTAAACCTTGCAACAGATTTTGAAGAGAGGTATCACAATTACAAAACAGAAAATGAAGAACAAAACTTATACATTTTTGATTTGTGTATAGAAGAGTTTGAAAAATCAATTGATTAAAAGGGAGTTTTGATAAGCAATGATTTTTTTACTAAGTGCTGTTTATTTAATCATTTTAATTTCATTAGATGATTTTGGATTACGTTCCGTTTTTATTGTTAGAGGTATATTGTATCAATTTTTTAATAATATCTTATATTTGTCGCACGACAATATCTATTTTTTTATAATTGTTACTATTGCCAATGTTTATTTGTGCAGTTATTCTACTCGTGGTTTTAATTACGCCTTATTAAAATCTGTTTATTCGGGAGTTAGTGACTTAACCAATAAAAAGACTTATTATAAAAACATATACAATGGTGCAAGAAAATTCATTAATTCAGAATATACAACATGGGCTTATCAAGAACTGTTAAAAGAACATAGAAGGTTATTTGGCAGTTAATATTGATTAAATAATTTTAAATATTATCAAATTTAAAGGATTGTTCAAATGAAGAGATTTTTAAAAAATATGAATAGACCAGTTTTTTATAATGACAAATATAATTTAGAAGATAGAGATGACAACTCTCAAGATAGAATTGTTGATTTAGATATGGAGTTTGATGACTTGAAAGACGATCTCTATAACAACAAAAAATATTATCAAAACCCAGATGATGATTTTGGTTCGTTTTCTGGCAAAAACGATAGTTGACTTTAAATCAAATTTCTAAGGTTGTTAAGAAAAAATTTGTTTATTTTAAGAGGTTATAATTTTATGACATTATATGATTATGCTGTTTCTGGATATAGAAGCAAAAAATATTTAAAAGAAAATATATGGTACTACATTTATTATGGTATGACAAACAATGATTTATTCGATCCAGCCGATTTTGAAAACAAACTAATTGAACATTTTGAAGGTAGTAGATTAGATCATTATAGGGTTTTCGGTTTTTTAGACTCTCAAGACTCTATTATTTTTGATATTGATTACTGTTTACTTTATCTGTTTAAGCTAAAGCAAGATCATCGCATTTGAAATTAATAAATGATTGTGGTAACTGTAGTCTCGTTAGATTATTAAAACTTGTGGTTGCCACAATTGGATTAATTTGATACAATGTACTTATCCTTGCAGATTTATAAGGTAAAAATTTATGTGTGACTTTGTACACCTACATACTCACAGTTCTTATTCTCACGATGGAATTTCTTCTATAGATACTTTATTACAAAAAGTAAAAGATAATAAACAAAGCTCTATTGCAATTACAGATCATGGTACTCTAGCCGCATTACCAGAATTAGCAGGTTTATCTAAAGATTATGGAATTAAACCAATAGCTGGTGAAGAAATTTATTTAGAAGTTGATGGGCAAATAACTCATTTAACTCTTTTAGCGTCTGGTTTAAAAGGTTACAATAATCTAGTTAACATTCATAACGCTGGAGTTTATAGGGCGTTACAAACAGGTGTTAATATAAATAGACATCCTTCTACTTTTGATGATTTAATCAAATACAATGAAGGAATTACTGTTTTAAGTGGTTGCCCTGCTAGTTATTTTCAATACAATTACGCTCCATATCAAGAAGCTTTAAAACAATGGACATTTCTTAAAAAATATTTTTCAGGCAGAATGTTTGTTGAAGTTATGTTACATGCTAAAGAGAACAACTTAGAAACCAACATTAGAAAATCTCATATTAACGATGATGATTTACAAACTGTTGATTATGGTAAAAGTCTACTTAGAAGTATTAGGCTTAGTCGCGATAGCAATATTCCTATGGTTGTAACAAACGACTCTCATTTTATTAACAAAGAAGATGCGTTGGCTCATAAAGTTTTTAATAGTGTTGTTCGTGGTCATAGTTATCCTAATCGTGATTTGTATTTAATGACAGAAGATGAGATTTTAAACAATGTAAATGAACTTGTAAGTCCAAGACATAAAGTTATTAGAAAAAAATTAAAACAAGCCGTTAGTAGAACAAAAGAAGTAGCTGATAAACTAGAAGAATTAAAATTTGATGCAACTCCTGCATTACCACATATTGAAAATGCAGATGAACGATTTAAAGAAATAGTAGAACGAGCATTTAATAATTATCAGTTTGATACACAAGAGGAAAAAGATTATTTTAGAAAAACAGTTGATGAGGAAATGGAGTTATATTTACGAAAAGGTTTTTCCACGTTCTTTTTAATTCAAAAAGAAATGATTGATTATGTTATTAATCAGGGTGGGATAGTCGGTGGTCGCGGTTCTGTTGTTGGTTCTGTGGTAGCACATCTTTTGGGAATTAGTGAAAGTAATCCCTATAAAGCTGGATTGCTTTCAGAAAGATTTTTATCAGAAGATAGAGATGCTTATCCAGATATTGATGAAGATTATCCCAAACTATATAGGGATATGTTGATTGAATACATGACTAGCAAATACAATGCTATTGGCATTTCTACTAATAGCGTTTATAGCAAAACAAGTGATGATGAAGATGGCAGTAAATTGCTTCACAGAGACCTTTTAAAGTATGCGAATTATATGGGGTTTAACAAAAATCATATTAACAGCATTGTTGATATGTATAAAGATAGCCCTCACTATGATGAGTTAATTCAAACTTTCCCAGAGTATGATAGTGTTTTTGAAACATTATCTGATGATGTAATTAGACACGCTGGAAAACATGCTGCTGGCATTGTAATTATTCCAGATAGCAAATATAACTTTCCTCTAAAAATCTCTGACGGTAGATTATTATGTGAATTTTCTGAAGGAACACATGGTAGTTTTTTGTCTAAAGTTGGTGGCGTTAAATATGACATTCTGGGTTTAGATGCTCTACAATTAATTTATAATATGAGAGAAAGGACACAAGATTACTTTATTGATAAATTTGATTATAACAAATGGTATGATTTTTATTCTATATTTGAACACGATAAAGATTTAATGGGTATATTCCAATTTTCTGGGTATCCTATGCGTAAACTTATTCAAGATAATGGCTTTTATCCTAAGTCATTTAGAGATTTAGTTATGTTAACTTCTATTGTTAGAACGGGAGCTAGAGAATCAGGTACTCAAGAAGAATATATCAACAATCGTCCCATTAGTGGTTTGTATTTTAGAAAACTAGCAACTGAAAAAGATGGTATTTTAGTTGATATAGAGTATAATAATGAGACTTATACTGTTTATGATAATTGGCAAGTTCAATTAGAAAATGGGAACTTTAAGAAAATTTCTGATATTACAAGTGAAAAGCTAAAGGTTTATTAAAAAATGTTTAAATACAAAGTGACAATTAAAGCTGTTTTGTTAAGCTCAAAAGATAGAGAAATCATTCATTCTAAAGTATTTACTTTGGATAGTGATAATGTTACATTTTTTCTTAACGACATGATCGACAAAACATTTGAAGATAGTTTTAGACTTTTTCCTAAAATCAAAGTTTATGATTATATATCTGTTAAGTTGGAGAAAATTGATGACTAACAAAAGAGATTATTTACTATACAGTTTAAAAAACGGCTTTGCGTTTGGAGTTAGCACAGAAGATCAATTAGAAAGATATAATGCTTTAATTGAACATTTTGAAAGTTATGATTGTTTTATTACCTCAACTTGTCATGGCAACTATGCTTTTTTCTATTTTGAATGTGGCAGAATAAATGACCATGAGAATTTAATTAGAGATTGTTCAACAAGTCTTATTATTGGAAAGGCAGATAGATTACTTGTTTATTTATAAGGTAAAAATAAAATATATCGGTTACGGCTTTGATTTTATTTTTTCTAAACGTTTTGAATATGACAAACCAATTTCTCCCAATATGTATAGCCATATCTATAAATATTCGTGTCAAAAGTTTCTTAGTTTAAACAAAATAGAAGAGACAGATTACAACAACTTCAGATTAATAGAGATTAATTTTAAATTTAAACAAAGATAAAAACGTTATGATTATTATAAAGTCAAGTGCAAATAAAATATCAGATAACGTAAGGTTTTATGAAGCGACTGGTTATCCTGTAATTGATGATGTTTTGCAAGAAACATATGGTACAATGCCATTTCAAGAAAATGTAATGAAACTATATTCCAACGTTGTTGGAATATCTTTTGGTAAAGCAGACGTTATTAGAAGAATCATTGCTAAGGGTAAAAGATATAAAGATCAAATTCCAGCTCTTAAAAAAGAATGGCTAGATGCTTGTTTATCGCACAATATTGATTTAAACACTGCTAACAATGTGTGGCTTAAAATGGTTGCTAATGCCGCTTATCAATTTAACGAAAGTCATGCAGTAGAATATAGCCAACATTCAGCCAAAACAAGTTATTACAAGTTTAAGTACCCAATTCAATTCGCTGTTGAAAGAATTAACTTAAAACAGTCAGAGTTATCTTATTGGACTAGATGGTTAAAAAGAGGGTACAATGTAGATTTAAATATGCCAGACATTAATAAGTCAAAAGTAAAAGAATATGTTTATGATGCGGATAAAAACACAGTTTTATTGCCACTTATTAGCATTAAAGGGTTGGGAGAAAAATTAGCTGAAAAAATAGTTAGTAATAGACCATTTCAAAACTTTGAGGATATGCAAGGTATATCTAGATTTTCTTCTAGAGTAAAATTATATCTTGCTCTTGCAGGCTCATTAGATAGTCTTAAAGACACAAGAAAAGAAATACTAGACAAGTTGCCCTACACTATTAATTATAGAGTTGTTTACAACAAAAAGGGTGAAGTAATGTTTTCATATCATAACGATATGTTGTTGCAATATGAAATACTTAATGGTAACATTATTTACACTGACAGCGTAAACAATTTTGTTACAAAGTATGAAGATATGGGATATACTGTAAAACTAGTTACAAAGGTAAAAGCTGGAAAAACTTCTACTGGTAAAGATAGATGGGATTTTTATTGTGATAATGATACAAAATATGCTAGTTTTTATTTTTATTCCAATCAGATTAAAGAAGGTTGCTTGATAGCATATAAACTTAATAAATATAAATATTTAGAAAATTATGAGGTGTTTGATGAGTCTTTCAAAAATAATAACTTTTGGTCTTGATTCAACAAAGGATGAGGGGGTTATAGGTTTTGTTAAAGAAGTAAAAGAGGGAGATGTTTATAACGCATTAAATCCAGTAGAACAAGACCTTATTGATTATTTATATGGTTTTTTAGATAGTTATGGTTGTTTACCTACAAGAAGTGATTTAAAAGAAGATAATGAAGATCTTCAAATATTTATTTTAAATTCTAACATTGTACGGAACGGTAGTGTACAAAAATTTAGAGACGACTTTTACGATCAAATTCGTAAAAGAGAAATTTCTAAAATTGTTAATGACATTCAAGTACGTTTATCCTCTGGTGAAGCTATAGATGAATTAGAATATATTAGTTCTATTG
>CAYLKB010000105.1:0-5711 GCA_964384165.1 uncultured Methanosarcinales archaeon | reverse complement strand
TAATTTTAATAGTGGCATTTATCATTTTTAAATGCAGCGAATTCTTCACGTGTGCAATAAATAAAAGAAACCAGGCAATGCTTTCTAGAGAAAGTAGCACACCCCGTGCAGGAGGCAGTGACACGAAAGTGTGAAAGAAAGAGAAAAGAAACAATTGAACAACATAAATGAAATATAAATGAATAAATAAAAGATAAATAAATAAATAATATAAAAACTTATAGAGGAAAATAAACACCAAACAAAAAATGAATAAATAAATAAATAAAAATAAAACAAGAGAAAACAAAGCAAAGTGATGTATCAGTAGCAGATAATAAAATAAGAGGAAGTGGATGTCAGGGAGAGAAAGTCTCACCTACCTAGAGGAGAGACTAAGCCGTCTGCGAAGAAGTCCGGGTACAAGACAGATCCTTAGGAAGGCCGAGGAATACCGCGCCAGATTTGAGAAGGAGGTGGAACAGCGACTGATAGAGGATCCATCGCAAAAAGAGGACATCGAACTACGACGTAAAAATTTTTTGCAGTTGCTGCATCAAGTAAAGCGGTCAACTGTAGTAGATGACCCTGAGAGACTTTTCAAGCGGAGACACAGCGACCCGTACGAGTTCCCCAACCAGCTTCCTCCTATTAATTTCAACTTTGGAGCATCAACAGCAGAGAATAACATCCACCTCGTGAACTACAGCAGAGAGCCGACAAGGTTAGCTCCAGGTAAGAAAAACCCAGATTTACTAACAGAAAGTGACAATACGGACGAGGAAACAGGCCAGACAATGGCCGATATTTTCAAATTGGCAGATACAATCTTGCCAAGGGAGTTTGATGGCACTCCCAGTAAGCTCACGTCCTTCCTGGACGCACTTGAGCTTTTCGGCGGGAACTTGGGGACTTGTACCCAAGAAAACGCCGTACGCATAATTAAAACCAGGCTCTCGGGAAAAGCTCGAGACCTGATAACGAATGAAGAAACGGTACAGGGTATTATAGATACCCTGAAGAAAGGTATAAAAATCCCTACATCGGCTCAAGTAGCCGCAAAACTGTTGGCGGTAAAACAAACCGCCACAGTTCTAGAGTATGCCAAGGAAGTGGAATCCTTGGCAGAACAACTACGACGGAGCTACCTCTCCGAACGTATCCCTTTGGATACGGCTGAGTCACTAGTGGCTCAGCAAACAACTCTTGCGTTAGTCAGAAACGCACGCACCGAGCGAGTGCAAACGATAATGGAAGCAGGTAGTTTCAAATCTTCCGAAGAGGCCATTACAAAATTTGTGGCGTCTGCCTCTTCCACGGCTTCTGCTAATGTCGCTTACACTAGGAGAAGCCAGCAGAATAACCGCAGAGGCGGTCGAGGCGGCCGAGGCCGCCAAGGATATCAGAATAATAACGGCTCAGGCCGTAATAATAATAATAATTACCGGGGTCGCGGGGGCGGTTACAACCGCAACAATTCGCGAAACAATGGAAGAAGAAACGTCTTCTCCACAGCGGCGTCGGGTTCGGAAAACGATCCCGACCCCCAAGCTCGACAAAATCAGAACTTGGGGGACCACGACCGCAACCACTACAACCAGTAAAAACGCATAAAACCGTCTACAGCGTCAATTTGGCTTATGCCAACTATGTTACATTTACAACCCCCAATTACCGCCTTAGATGTCTTGTAGACACTGGCGCAGAAGTCTCGTTAATAAAAATTAACAAAGTAGAGGCTCAAGTGAATACACATGATACCTGTGTCATCCATGGGGTTACAGAAGATGACGCTGGGACGGGTGTAACGTCAATTGGATCAGTAGATCTGCAGTTATACACGGAGAACGCCACCCTAATTCAAAAATTTGTAGTTGTGCCAAAAGAGCTAAAATTGCCTTTTGATGCCTTATTAGGAATGGATTTTCTTACAAATTTTGGTGCTCGTATCGATTTTTTAAATGCATTACTGATACTACAAACACCTGATGAAATCCAAATCCCATTGCAAAAGGGACCTTATCATAATGTCTTTGTAATACCACCCCGAAGTGAAGTAGTTAGACCCTTCCCCAGTCCTGTGGAACATGATAGCGTCATAGAGAAAGGAGAAATTGCCAGAGGAGTTTTTGTAGCAAGCGCAATTATTTCGCCTACAAAATCATTCCTTAGGGTACTAAATACGACGTCAGAGCCCAAGGCAATTAATTTAGAAAAAATTTCTCTATCTCCATTGTCTGAATATGATATTGTCGACATAAACATTAAACGGAATAAAAATTTAAAATCACTTATTGAAAGTAACACTCCAGACCCGTATAAGACAAAAATGAGTAATCTTTGTCAAGGGTTTGCCGATATTTTTACAGTTGGCAATGAAGAAATTACGACCAACAATTTTTACGAGCAAAAGCTTCAGCTTAAGGATACAGAACCAGTTTACTCACGGAATTATAGAATTCCGCACGCGCACAAAGCAATTGTCAATCAAAAAGTGGACAAAATGCTTCAGCAAGGCATAGTAGAGCCAGCGGTTTCTCCGTATAACAGCCCTGTTCTACTTGTCCCGAAAAAGAGCGTAGACGGTAAGCCTGATTGGAGGTTGGTAATTGATTACCGAAAAGTTAACGAAAAGGTGGTCAAAGACAAATTTCCGCTACCTAGAATAGAAGAAATTTTTGATCAATTGGGTAGAGCCAAATTTTTTTCAGTGGTGGATCTAGCATCCGGTTTTCATCAGATCCCACTGCATAAGGACTCTAGGGACATTACTGCGTTTTCAACCGACAGTGGTTCCTATAGATTTACGAGGATTCCTTTTGGTTTGTCTATTAGTTGTAACAGTTTCTGCCGTATGATTTCAATGGCATTTTCGGGTCTAGACCCAGGCCAATGTTTCATTTACGTCGATGACCTGATTATCCTGGGGTGCTCAGAAAAGCATCATCTTAAAAACATCAGACGAGTTTTTGAAGTCTGCAGAGAAAGAAACCTGAAACTGAATGCAATGAAATGCAAATGGTTCCAAAAGGAAGTGGCCTACCTAGGTCACTTGTGCACCGAGAACGGGCTTCTTCCAGATCCGAAGAAATTCGATGTCGTGAAAAATTATCCCACGCCAAAAAACGCAGACGAAACCAGAAGGTTCGTTGCGTTCGCTAATTATTACAGAAGGTTCATTAAGAACTTTGCGGGAATAGTTGCGCCACTGAATGCGCTCACTAGAAAGAAAGAAACAAAGGGTAAAAATAAAATCGAATTCAAATGGACAGATGCATGTCAAAATGCATTCGACACCTTAAAACAAAGCTTAGTAGAAGCACCCGTTTTGCAATATCCAGACTTTGAAAAACAATTCGTACTTTACACTGATGCCAGTGACCTAGCTTGCGGTGCAGTGCTGACTCAAGAGGTAAATGGAGTACATTTACCTATCGCATACTCATCGCGCGCCTTTACCAAGGGTGAACGAAACAAAGCCGTGATAGAAAAGGAATTGCTTGCAATATATTTTGCAATTAAGCATTTTCAGCCGTACTTGTATGGTGTCCGGTTTCAGATCTATACAGATCATCGAAGTCTTATCTTCTTATATACTATGAAGGACCCAACGTCCCGTCTCACTCGAATTCGACTCGAACTAGAAGAGTACGATTTTGAAATAAAGTACGTAAAGGGCAAAGATAACCCTGTGGCGGATGCGTTATCGCGTATAACCATTCAAGAGTTGAAAGAGCTAAAAAGCTATCAAGTCCAAGTTTTGACTAGGGCCCAGTCAAAACAAAAGGCTTTGGAAGCTGCTAAAGCTTTAGAGACAAATGCACAAGAAGAGACCCCTAGACGAGAAAATCTCGTGAAACCAGTCGTTTATGAAACGCTGAATAACCTCGATAAAAGTCACCTTCCACAGCTGAAATTTTTGCTGAATAGAGGTAAATACTTGATGATTGTGTGCCGTAAGCGGCAGCAAATATTAAAAGTAGACCTCTCGCGCTACATAAAAATAAACAAGTTGCAACTTGAAGCAGTCTTTGAAAGACTAGAAAGGGAAATGACCCCTTATAAAATAAATGAGCTCGCGCTACGAAAGGATGACGATATTTTTGAGCATTTCTACTATACTACAGTAGTAAAGTATGCCGAGGAAAGTTTTAACAAATTAAAACTTGTGATAACCCAACCAATAAAGTTGGTAGATAATGAAGAAGAAAAGAAATGTATACTACAAGAGTATCACGATAGCCCAATTTTCGGCGGTCATTGTGGCCAAACGCGCCTATTGTACAAAATTAGGAGCCAGTATCGTTGGAAAGGTATGACTAAAGACGTGCGTGACTATGTACGCACATGCAGAAAATGCCAAATCAATAAAGCAACCGCAAAGCATAAACCTTTTTCAACGCTAACTTTTACTCCTCCCGAACCATTTGACGAAGTCACAATAGATCTCATCGGACCGCGGCCGATGTCAGAACGTGGCAACGCGTATGCTTTGACAATGCAATGTCAGCTCACCAAATTTGTAATTATTTCCCCTATTCGAGACAAAGAAGCCAGGACAGTGGCTTACGCCCTCCTACACGATCTCATACTCGTGCATGGACCAGTTCGCGTGATTAGGTCAGACAATGGACGTGAGTTTGCTAACGAAATCTTAACCAATCTCACAGAAATGCTGCAAATCAAGCATAATCGCAGTGTTTCTTTCCACCCGCAATCCCAGGCTCCTTTGGAACGCAACCATGGAGTGCTTAACAACTACTTACGAATGTATGTAAATGAAAGTGCAGACAACTGGGATGAATACGCAAAATTTTATGCGTTATTCTGGAATATTAGCCCACTGACACACTTAGGTGGTTACACGCCATTCGAATTAGTTTTTAACAGAAAGCCAAAACTAACATCCATCCTTACGGACCAAATTGACCCTCTATACAATGTAGACGACTTCGTTAAACTGACGAAATATAGACTTCAAACCGCGAACGCTGCAGTTAAAAGATTTATAGATAGATTAAAAATAAAGCAGAAGGAAAATCTAGACTCTGGAGCTCAACAATTAAATATCCACCAAGGAGACGAAATACTGATTGAACGAGGTAATAGGGATAAGTCAGAAAAGATTTTCGATGGCCCCTTCAAGGTCATTGACATAAAGTACCCGAATATTGTAATATCTAGAGAAAATAAAGAAGATACAGTTCATCTAGATAGAGTTAAATTGTTTAAAAATAGATTAGAGTAGATGTAGAAATGTAGAATAATAATCAATTATATCAATAATTATTGAATAAAATCTATATAGCATAATAAAACACATTTTTATACAGAAATAAATAAAACTTATAATAATTTAATATATAGTTTAATTAGTCCATAAGTATTTTAGTTAAAATATAATAAAAATAAAGTAAAATAAATACAAAACCAACTATTAAAGTAACTTTCCTATAATAATTTTAATTCAATTACTTTAATTTTTCCATATTTGATAACTGGAGCTCCATGCGTTACTTAGAAAATAACGTACAATTTTATTCTACTTGTATTTTTTAGTTGAAGATAGGCGGAGCAATCCGAGTTTATAAAACATATCCAAAACAAAAATTAAAAATTAAAAATGCTCCCAACCCTCTTCTAGAGTTGAGAACATTTTTTCTTTCAAGGGGGATGGTGTGGTAGAATCAGAGTCAGCAATCCATTGCACGAGCAATGCAATTGATTGACGT
>CAYLKB010000104.1:0-5859 GCA_964384165.1 uncultured Methanosarcinales archaeon | reverse complement strand
AAATATTCAGATTAAGAAATATTTGTTAAATATTACTTAACTCCGAACGGAGCTAGCAAAGCAAAAACTATTTAAACAAAACTATGAGAATGTTTATTATGGATAATTCAAATCAGATATGGGTTGATAAATATAGGCCGAAAACATTTGATGATATAATAGGCCAGATATATTTTGTAAAAAGAATTAGGGCTTTTTTAGAGTCAAAAGCTCTTCCTCACCTTCTATTTGCAGGAAGTCCTGGTACAGGGAAAACTACTACGGCTCTTGTTATTGCAAATGAGCTTTATGGTAATGGTGCTGCTAGGGGTAATTTCTTAGAACTTAATGCATCAGATGATAGAGGTATTGATGTTATAAGAAATCAAATTAAGGAATTTGCAAAATTAAAGAGTCTTACTGATATTCCATATAAAATAATTTGTCTTGATGAAGCAGATTCTCTAACAAAGGAAGCACAGCAGGCGTTAAGAAGAACAATGGAGAAATATTCTGCTTCATGTAGATTTATACTTGCATGCAATGAAATGTCTAAAGTAATTGACCCTATTCAGAGTAGATGCGTAATTTTTAAGTTTAAACCATTAAAAAAAGAGGATTTGATTGAACTTACAAAAAAAATTGCAAGTAATGAAGGTTTAGTTATTGAAAGTGATGTTATGGAATATTTAGTAAGTTTAGTTAAAGGTGATTTAAGAAGGCTTGTTAATACTTTGCAGGCATCATCTTCTGTTGAGAAAAATATTACAAAAGCTGTAATAGATGAAATTCTTGATTTTGTATCACCTAAAGAAGTTAAAGAAATGATAGAATATGCAAATAAGGGCGATTTTTTTAAAGCAAGAGATGTTATGATAAAACTTAGAACTATAAGAGGACTCTCTGCACTTGAAATTTTAAAAGAAATTTATAGGGAAGTTATAGATATGGATATAGACCCAAAAGTTAAAATTAAATTTGTAGATAGAATTGCAACTGTTGAGTTTAGGATAGTTGAAGGTTCAGATGAGGAATTGCAACTTGAGGCTCTTCTTGCAATGATGAGTTTATTAAATTAATTCTCATATAAATTTTTCATATTGTTTACCAATTCTTCTCTAATATAGTTGTTAAGTGTAACTTTATAGTCTGGCTCCCAGGTATTTTTTTTTTTATTGAATTTCTTATGGCCTAGTTCTGTTGCAATTTTCTTATATTCTTCTAAGACTTGTTTTTTGCTTGCTTTTTGATTTTTCATTAGAAATTCTCTGCAAGCATTATCTGCATAAAAGGATCTGATAATGTGGGGGTAGAAATGTTCGTTTGTGTATTTGAATAATATGTCAGTTAGTTCATGAGAATAAATTGGGTGGCCATCTTTGTTTGCAAATACAAAGTCTTCATTATTTTTATTATTTAATATTATTTTTAATTGTTCTATTATATAGTCTGGCCCATTTATTATGTGTTCCTGTGGAATTGCATCTTTTCCTAGGTAATTAATAATTATTGTGCTGTTTTTAATTTTTATATCTTTTTTTTGCAGTGTAGTAATGCCTTTGTGCCCTAGATGTTTAAAGTATTCAAGATTTCCAACTCTTGCTTTTGTTTTTAGTAATATCCAAAGTGTTAAATAATTCACACCTTTTTTCTCTTTTAAGTCTTTCTCAAGTTTATTCTTTATTTTTTGGTAATTATTTGAGAATGAGTCTATAAGTTTTTTTTTTTTTTCTTTTTCTAGATGAATATTATCTTCATCATAGAGATAAGTTTTAGAACCTGAAGTGTTTTCATAGCATATAGCCCAGTTTGAATTACTGTTTTTATTATATTTAAGATTTTTTGCAAAAAGATTAAATCCACCTCCTGAGAGATTTTTTCCATTTGGTAGTATTTTGATTCTTTGGCCTGCAGGTTTGTTGTCTGGTGTGATGTGGCCTTTTAGAAATTCTTTTAGAAAATTGTCAACTAGAATTTCATATGTATTATTTTGTTTGTATTCATTTATAATTTCGAATGTATCTTTTGGAAGTTTGTCCATTGATAGCATCCATGAATCTTCTTTTTTAATGTATTCTTTTAAGTTTTCTTTGTTTACTCTTTTTGTTCCTGTTGGATGATATGGCATATTATTATTAATCATATTATATCATTAATAGAAATATTTATATAGGTTTTGAAAAAGATTTTATATTGATATAACTGGGATGTAAGATGTGTGGAGAGGTGTATGAAGTGATGGTAAGAATATCAAGAAGTGGAAGTGGAAGATTGAGATGAGGTTTGTGATAAGTATTTTAGTATTTATAGTTGAGATGAAATTAGTCTTAAATTCTCTTAAAAAAGAGTTTTTATTTATTATTAAATCTCTTTTTAAGAGTTCAAACAAAAGTTTATATATTAACTATTCTTAATTTTATTTATGTTTAAACAAATTGTTCATTTTCAAATTAAGTATGCAAAAATTCTTTTTATTATGCTTTTAGTAATTATTGGATGTGCAATTTATATTGCAAAGGATTTGAAAATTGATTCATCTTTTTCATCTCTTATTTCTTCTGAGTCTGAATTTAATGTAAATGATAGAAAAATTAAGACAGCTTTTGGGACTAATGATGCAGTTTTAATATTGATATCAAAAGATAAAAGTAGTATAGTTGATAATATTCCTCAAAGTATGAAAGATGATAAAGTTACAATATATATTAAAGAACTTAAAGGTCTTCTTTCTCAAAGTCAATATGTGGTTAATATCAATGGTCCGGTTTATAGTGAGAATGATGAACTTATTCAACTAGGAGTAAGTCTTAGCAGGCCTGATTCTACTGAGTCATTATCTAATGTTAAAGCAGAGCTTGAGTATTTATTATCAGAAGCACCAGAACCCCCTGGAATTAAAACTCAAATTAGCGGATTTCCAATAATTATAGATAGAGTTTCTACTTTGTTAATTACAGATAACTTAAATACAATTTTAATAACAACTGTTTTTATTTTTTTAATTTTATTTTGGTTTTCAAAAAATTTTTATTTTACTTTGGCAACAATAGCAACACCTATAGTTAGTTTGATATTTCTTGCGGCATTTATGGTAATTTTGAAAATTGATATTACTATTACTCTTGCGGCGGTTGGTGTTCTTATTTTGGGACTTGGTGCTGATTATGGAATTCATATTGCAGTCCATTATCTTAGAGCTAGAGAAAAACATGAAGAACATGAGGTTGCACTTTTTCATACTATTGAAACACTTAGATTGCCAATTTTTGCATCATTTATTACAACTCTTGCTGGGTTTGCTGCTTTAATGCTGGGAGTTTCACCTTCATCGCAAAATCAAGGAGTAGTTCTTGCTTTAGGAATAGCAATTATTTTTGCTGTAACATTTATTCAGTTTCCAATTATTATATCAATTTTTGCAAATAAATTAAGTTTTAAAGAAACTTTAGCATTTAAATTAATACTAGATTTATTAGGGAATTTTGCAGTATTTATTACTAAATATTCTAAATTAATGATATGGATAGTAATTGTAATAACTATTATTATGGTATTTGGTGCTATGAAAGTTGAGTTCTCAACATCAAATTCTAATTGGATACCAGATGAAGACCCTATATCTGAGTCTTTTAGGGAGTTTAATTCTGCATATGGAAATACTGATTCTTTAACATTAATTATAGAGTCAACTTCTAATGATTTGAGAAATGTTGCAACAGCTCTTGATGTTCAGTTATTAAAGAAGAGAATTGAGGCAATTTCTAATGTTGATTCAGTTATTACACCTTATGATAATCTTGGACAGGATTCTGATGTAATATATGATGCCATTACTAATGATGAGAGATTAAGGAGTCAGTTTAATGATGATTTTACATTATCTACTATTAGAATTACAAGTCAAAACTTTGGTCAGGATGAAGCTGGCAATTCAATAGTTCTAAGAGAAATTAGGGAGATAGTTGATAGATATCCTATTGATAATGTAAAAGTTTCTTTATATGGTAATATTGTTAGATTTGAGGAACTAGGAGAAAGTTTACAGCAAGATGCAGGTGTAACAACAATAGCAGGATTAGGACTAGTTTTTTTAGTTGCATCATTAACTTATGCTTCAATATCGGTAGGTTTTTTATCTCTTCTTCCTATTATTATTGCAGTGATATGGGCTGTTGGGCTTATGGGTTATTTTGGTGTTCCATTTACTTCTCTTTCAACAGGAATTATATCGCTTGTTTTGGGAATTGGTGTTGATTTTTCAATTCATCTTGTTGATGGCATTAAGAAATATCTTGGAAGGGGAGAGAAGATAAAAGATGCAGTTTATCATACAATGACAACATCTGGAAAGGCAATTTTTCTATCATCTCTTACGACATTTGCAGGATTTATGGCACTTGTTTTTGCAACACTTCTTGGAACTCAAAGACTTGGATTTTCACTTGCGTTTGCAATTATTTCAGTTTTTTTTGTATCAATAATGCTAGTCCCATCTGTTATGGCTTTAATTGAGAAAAGAAGGTTAAGGAAATTGCAGTATTAATAAATTATTTGTTGAAAATGAGCATTAGTTATTATTATTATTATTATTTTTTAACTTTAGATTGAGGAGTTAAAAGAAAGGTTTATATATTAACTATTGTTTAAATTAATATGGTAAATAGAATTATTTTAATGCTTGTAGCAATGGTGCTAATTAGTGTTAGTGCTTATTCGTTCTCTGTTGATATTGTAAATACTGAACCATCTCCTGTTAAGGTTGGTGAATATGCTGATATTACAATTAGGGTTTTCAATACTGGGGATTATGATGATATTAAAAAAGATGTTTCAGTAAATCTTATTGATTCTGATTATTTTTGGCAGGTAAGTAGAAAATCTTCTGATATTTCTAAATTATATGGCAAAGAAGATTTTACAAGGACTTTAAGAATTTATTTTAATGAAGAATTGAAGGAAGGATATGTTAATTTGCCTTTTATAGTTAGTTTTGATGATTCAAAGTCTATTATACTTGAAGATGAAATATTTATTACTGAGGGATTTAAAGACCCAGATGTTAGGATTGGAAGAATATCTTCTTCACCTAAGGAAATTATACCTGATTCAGTTGATAATGAACTTGTAATCACACTTTTAAATGTGGGTGAGAAAGAGGCAAGATTGATAAGTGGAAAATTATATTCTGATTCTAGTTATGTTCTTAGTTCATCAAGTTTTAGTTTTGAAGATATGATTTCATCAATTGAAGAAGGAGAGCAAGCTGATTTAGTTTTTAGTTTTGATGTTGAAGAAGGTGCTAGAGATTATGCTCCAATGAGACTTGAGCTAGGTTATGTTTCTGAAAAAGATGAGAGAGGAAAATATGATAATTTTACTGCTATTTATGATTTTAATTTGACTATTGAAGATTCTCCATATCTTGTTGTGGAAAGTGTTAAACTTCTTGATACATTTGAAACTGGTACAGTTGAGAATTTAGTTGAAATTACATTAAAGAATACTGGTGATGAGGAAGCAAAAGATGTTAGAGTAAGATTAAAACCTGATATTTCTCAGCCTTTTATTTTTGAACAACTTACCGAATATGTTTCTGCTAATATAAAACCGGGTGAGACTGCAAAAGTAATTTTTAAGGCAGAAGTATTATCAACAGCAAATCCTGGAAATTATGAACTTTCAGTATCTCTTGAGTCTATGGTTTTTGATAAAAGATATATGCAGGAAGATGAAATATCAATTCAAGTTATTCAAGGTACTCAGGGTGATTATTCTCAGGTGGGTTATATTGTAATTATAGCTATTATTATTGTTTCTGTTTTGATTGGAATAAATATGATAGTATCAAAAAGGAAATCTAAAGGTAAGATTAAGAAAGAT
>CAYLKB010000103.1:0-5897 GCA_964384165.1 uncultured Methanosarcinales archaeon | reverse complement strand
AATTCTCTATAATATAAAAAGAATCAAAAATGTTTAATTCCGGACAGAGCCTTTTATTTTGCTATTTCCAGAAATTCTCTTAATAATAATGTCGATTAGAGCAATTATGATTTTCTTTTATTAATGACTCTTGGCAATTTTACTATATAAAATCTTGGTCGCTGCGTTAGACTATGCTAGCATAGTACATCTTATAGAACATTATAATATCAATTTATTTGTTGACTCTTATATATTTGACATATTTTTTAATTTCTGTACAGAATCTTTTAATTGAAAGTTAATATTTTTTAAAAATTCTTACATTCTTGATAAATGAAATATCTCTTCCAAGAAGTTGCTGAAATTTATCAAGAGAAATTTCTGAGGCATCATAAAAATGCTCAACTATCCTTTTTTCATAAACACAAACCCTTGAGTCTTCAATAAAATATCTTTCTTTTCCTTTAAGAAAGTTTCTTACTGCATCTTTCATGTAAACCTTTGGTCCTATAATCTTTTTTATGTTAGGAAGAGATACTTTCTCAAATATGTATATAAAGAGACATTCTCCTTTGTCAATATTAATGAAAAAGTCTTCATTGAATATTTTGAAATCATATGACTGAAAATATTTTTTTACTTTGCCGTGAAGTTTTAATAATTTTGAACCTACAATATCTTCACTCTCACCAGATATCTTAAAATTAAATTTATAAATTAAATACCTTAAATTATTATCTTTTGAAAATGTTTTAACATATTCTATAATATCTTTTGAGTCAGGTTTAATAATTTCAAAATCTTTTTCTTCAAATCCGACAAATTCATTTGCAAGAAGAATAAACTCACAGTATTTTTCATTATTTAATGCCCTTGATGCATTTCTATCTTTTATTATCGGGTCTATTACAATTAAATTAGATAATTTGTCCTCATCTAAAGTTGTTAAAATGTCGTTTTCACTTTCGTAAAAATTATTTATATCTATGCATTTTCTCTCTTCCCAGGTTTTTGCATCAATTAGCAATTTCTCAAGTGTTTTGTATTTTGCTATAAGTATGTCTATGACATGGCCTGAGAAACCATTGATATAACTTTCAGCACCATATAAACCCTGACTTTTGAAATATTGTTTTGCAAGTCTTATTTCATCGGTTATTTTAGGGTCTTTTTTAATCTGCTCTTTTAGAAAATTAACATGAAATGGAGATACATCTGTTGAGTTTACCATTTCATCTACATTTTTTATTTTAAGAGTAGGAATTACTTCAAAGAGCATTTTCATTTTCTTGGGTCCAAAGGCAACACTAAAATAATCTCTAGAACCTTTTTGTTTTTTGTAAGCAAGTTTTGCTTCTATTAGCATTAATTCAACCATTTCACTTAAATTAGAGCCATAAAGTTTTATATCAAACCTGCAAAAAATATCTACATCAAAGTTTCCCCTAAGATATGTATCTTTTCCATAACTTCCACCTATAAAGAATTCACATTTGTAACATTTTGTCCTTGATGCTTTCCTTAGTTTACGTACAAACTTTTTAACAGTTTTATCAATAAGTTCTTGTTCATCTTTGCTTGGTTTGATTCTTTCTAAAATATTGCTTCTTAAATTTTTATCCATTTTTAATTTCTTAGTTCAGTAATTTCTAGCATGAATCTTGTAAGGAGTAATTTTGCATAACCTATATATGGTATTTTAATTACACCTACACCAAATATATCATTTTCGCTGATTTTATTTTCAAAATTATTGAATGACTCAGAGTTATGGTCTCCTTTGGTTTGAAAATATATTGTTGAATTCTCTTCCCATTTATCTACAACTCTGTGAATTACAGGCCCATAATTTCTAAAGAATTGGTCATTCTGAGGTTTAAATACTAATATATCACCAACTTGTACATTTTCAGGTTTTTTTCCATAAAGTATCATTACATCTCCAATATTTAGACCTTTTTTATGAGGAAAATCTCCAAAATCATCTTTTGTCAAATCAAAGTTAGTTTCGTAATAATTTCCGCAAACTTCCCAAAACTCATTAAGGTCCACATTGTTGTCAAAATCAATAAATTTATTTTCAGTAATATAACTATCATCACATAATGAGTATGTAATTGTATTGTCAGGATTTACTAATGTTCTTCCGTAACTATCAGATTTTGGAGCAAACTTATGTTCCATGCTTCCAGAGACAATAGCAACAACTGGATAATCAGTGTTTAATGCAAATCCTAGTGCTGGGAAAAAAATGAATTTAATAAATATGAAAGCCAATACAAAATTTAAAACATAAGATAATAATGAATCATCATACCATAAATAATTCCAAAATCTAACTAATGGATTTTTTTGA
Source organism: uncultured Methanosarcinales archaeon (assembly GCA_964384165.1). Lineage (GTDB taxonomy): Archaea > Nanobdellota > Nanobdellia > Woesearchaeales > UBA583 > UBA583. The sequence goes on along the minus strand of CAYLKB010000103.1, from coordinate 3,559 downwards.
TTTTCAGGTTTTGAGATGTTCTTTTTCTTTTTCATATTTATATTAGCGACATTTTGTTTTTATTAGTTGTGTTTTATTGTTTCTTTGATTCTTCACTATTTTTTAAATTTTCATTTTTTTCGTTTGAGTCAATATCTGGAGTCTGTTCTTTATTCTTATGATATTGCTCAAATGCATCTGCTTCTTTTTCTACATTTAATTCAGAGTCATTTTTATTTGCTGAATTTTTGTAGAAATCATCAAATTCTTCTTTTGATATATCTATTGGTCTTTTGCCTTTAATTAATGTGTCTTCATACTCTTCAACTTTTCCCCTGTGCGAATTATCAAAGTTTTTGAAAACATCATTTTTCTTATTTATTGTTTCATCAACAAATTTGTTTAGCTTCTTTAATCTTTCATCATATGTGTTTCTTGATAAGTCTCTTGTGGCTTTACTTCCTTGAATTCCAGATTGCACCATATTATTTTGATTGTAATAACCCCCTTTTGAAAAATCAGGTAGGGATTTACCAGTGGATGTGCTATATTTAGATCCTTTTCTGTTAACACCCATTTTATGTAATTGATCATCCAAATAACCTTTTTTATATGCATAATATCCTCCACCACCAATTCCTGCAAATACTAATAGCAATGCTACTATTAATATATAATTGAAACCTTCATCATTGTTACCATTTTGATTAGGATTAATTGGAGTAATAGGTTCTATCTTAGGGCCACCACTACCATTTTTACTATCACAGGCATCACCAATACCATCACCATCTGTATCTATTTGACTTGGGTTTGGGTCAAATGGACAATTATCATTGGTGTTTTCAATACCATCACCATCAGTATCACCTTCTTCATCACTATCACAAGCATCTCCCAATCCATCTCCATCACTATCTATTTGACTAGGGTTTGGGTCTGTAGGACAATTATCATCATCGTTTTTAATACCATCTTCATCCTCGTCAAGGTCTCCATCTCCAGGCCCTCCAGTTGATTCACAAGCATCTCCAATACCATCAGAGTCAGCATCTTTTTGGTCTGGATTTGAAATTAAAGGACAATTATCTTCATCATCACTTATCCCATCACCATCGGAGTCTGAATCACAAGCATCACCAGTCCCATCATCATCAGTGTCTTTTTGGTCAGGATTATTAATTGATGGACAATTATCAAGATCATCAGTTATTCCATCACCATCAGAGTCAGTTTCATTACCTTGAAGAGACTTCAAGTCTATTATTCCAGAGACTCCTTTGTTACCTACAAAGTCAATAGCTTCTGCACATAAATAATTTCTACCCGAAACACTAATATTTTCTCCTTGATAAATTTTTATAGGTTGGCATGTAAATGATACATCAGAAAAGCCATATTTTATTTCATAACATCCACTTAAGTCATCATAGCAAAATAGAGATATTTTTCCCATATCAACTGAAACTGCAACATCAGGAGCACTAAAATCATATATAAGTGCTTTTTGGTACGCTGAACCATTTCTTCCAATTTCATTTTGAGCTATAATTTTTATCATTGTAGAATTCTCAAAATTTCCACTAAGAAAGGCATTTGGAAAGGTTGTAATAGTCTTATATGGAGACTTATTCTCAAATAGGACTTCAATAAAGTATTTTGTTACTGGAATTGCAGAAGTTATATTGAACTTGTAGTTTATGTTATTATATGAACCTAAATAATTACTTTCCATACCATTGTTAATGAATTTTAAATTTGAAATTATTGGTCCTGAGGAATCATAGAGAATGCTTATTTGACCTTGATTAATATTTTGGTCTTTTTTACAATAGATATAAATTATATTATCTCCTTCATTTAAAGATGAAAGTGTGAATTCTCTTTCAAGACCACTGCCAGCCATTAATGTCATATTATAAAAATTAAAAATACTTTGAGGACTTCTTGAATAACGACACTCAGCATTTTCACTAATTACCACTTCTACTTCAACAGGGACATATTGAGTACTTCTAGGAGAGTAATCTATAATTTTTACCCCTTTTGTCGTATCTACTTCATATTGGACAATTTTTGATACATAGTTGTTCAAAACATCAAAGCAATCAAATTCTACAGAATGAAGACCATTATCTGTTGTTATTGAGGGTTTCATATGAGTTATGAAATCTGTTGTTTGCATAGGAAGAAAAACACCATAGTCAATACTATATGTACAAAGAGCTCTCTCATTTGTTCTTGCCTCCACATTATATGGCACACTTGTTACAATGTCATATGGAAATGTATCAGTTATTTGAAGCTCATCACCCCCATATGCTTTAAGTTTAATCAAATCATTGGGGATTTCCATAAATTTATTTAAATAATCTATTTCATTCTCAAAATATTTATTTCTACAAGCAACCCAAACCATTGGCATATCAATTGTGTTTACAATAAATATGTGTTTTTTAAAATCTGATGTTATAAATTCTTTTTTATTTGTTACTGAGTCAAATGAAGTATGGCCTACTAGATTGTCTGCCAAGTAACAATTTGCTTGCTTATTTGTTAATATAGTAAATTCATAACTTTGAGTGCTTGAATATACTGTACCCTGAAATAATTCAGGATAATCTTTACTATAGAAATATTTTAATGTAGAATCTTCTTCATTTGTTAGCAATTTTATTTCAAGAGGCTCTCCAGCGTAAATAATATTGAATGTGTCTTGGACGATATTTCCAGCTATGTCAGAAAATTTGACAATAATATTATTAATACCTTCTTGCAGAGCACTATGTTCAATGTTAATATTAAAATTATCTTTATAATATTTCAAAGCAGATTGTTTTATTTCTTCTTTGAATATTACCACACCTTCGTTTAAAACTTCAACTGAATAAATTTTTTCACTAAAAATTAGATTTAAGTTCCTTGTTGAATATTTCATTTGAATTGTAGATTTTGGTTCTGGAGTTATTAAACTTGGAACTTTTGTGTCAAGAACTATTTTAAATTTGCTAGGGTCACCTTTAGGGACAATTGAATCACCTTTTTTGTCTGTGATATTTAAACTAAAAAATATGTCATCAGAGGAACTTATTGCTGATATGCCAAAATCTGATAATGGCACATAATAAGTTTTTTCATCCCCAGGGTTTAAAGAATTATCAATATTTACTAATCCGGCAGACATATTATTAATTTTGAGTTCAGCATAGTTTACATCAATTGGTTGACTTGTACTTACAACAGTTATATTAAATTGAGGAGAGGGATTATTAGTATAGTAAACATACTCCCCAAGGTCATTATAGACTCCAATTGAAAAAACATTAACTGATATAAAAATAAGTATTAGAAAATATATTATTATATAACTAATTTTATTTAGTAGATTCATTATAATTTTTTATTAGAAAAAACAAATATAAAAAAATGTATACACTCCAGAGTTGAGAATCCTGAAAAGTATAATGCTTAAGAAATTATTTAATACAAATAAATTAAAAATCCTAAGAATTGCTATCCCCACCCTAAATGATGGGGTATTACGCAATTCTTCGAGACGGATTTTTAGTCATCGTTTAAA
>CAYLKB010000102.1:0-5912 GCA_964384165.1 uncultured Methanosarcinales archaeon | reverse complement strand
ATTTTTATTAAGAATTCAGTATATTGATAAAAATTATATTCAGTCGGATGAAGCCTGTTATTTACTACATAAATATAATAATTAATTTTATATTATAAGAATATTGTTTTAAATACATGTATGATTAATAATACTAAATTGAAAGCAAATATTGCTCTTGAAGCATTGCTTGGAATTATTGTATCACTTATTATATTCATTATTTTTATTAATTTCTTATTAAGTGCACTTGGAAAGCCTACAAATTTGTCTATTGCTGACCAAAATGTTGATTCTATAGGTAATTTCTTAGAACATACATCAAATGATGATTATTCAGGACTTAAAAGTTGTTATAGTATATTAAAGATGGAAAATTTGGAAAATTATCAAATTATTGATAAAGATTCAACAGTATATTTTTATGTTATTGATGAGAATGGAATATATTATATAAAAAGTGAATATTTAGATCAATTTCGTCAATCAGGAAGTTTAAGTGGAATAAAAACAACACCAGATTTTAATTTTGAAAAAAAACTAGGAAGAAAACTTGATGTTGTTTATGATGAAACAGATAAGAATTCAGTATGGGTTCCATATGGTTTTGGAAGTTCTGACTCAATAATTAAATTTGATTCAAGAGCTGAATTTATTTTATTAGAACCAACAAATAATAATCAAAATGAATATAAAGTAAGTGTTTATGTATCAGGTAGAAATAAATTGGATACAGGTGCTCTTGGAGGACAAAGAGCAGATAATTTGGCTGTAACTGGAAGTACAAATTTTTGGCATGATATTGAAGGAAATTATATAGTTTATGATAGAGAAAATTCACAAATCTTTGCAACATCTCACAAATATTCAGATTTTTTAGTTCAAGAAAAACTTTGTTCAACTAAATATCTAGTTAAGAGTTTATCATATGAGAAATATGAAAATACGAATAATCCAAGAGAAATAGATCATATTAATAATTATATTTATTTATATTGGAAGAATACAAATACAAATAGCATAGATTCTGTTAGTTTTGAATGGCTTGGAGGGCCGATATGTAAAGAAAATGGAGCTAATGTGGATTGTAGTTTATATCTTCGTGAAAATTATGATAAAATTTCATATTATGAGTTTTGTAATAGAGTAGAAAATTATTATAAGAACAAACAAGATGGAGGAGAGGGAGTTTGGTCATTTGATATAAAGGTTGAGGAACTGAGCCAAAGTGAAATTGTTGCTTCAGAGAGATTAGTTTTTGATGAAGTTTTCACAAAATCAGATATAGATATTAAAGATAAGACATTAGATGATTATCTTGATGAGCTGGGCAGGGAAAGTTTTGCTTTTAATTTAAATTTTAAAGTTACTATTTATGGTTATGATATGTATTTTAATAAAAAGGAATTTAATGGTGTTAAAAATGATTTAAGTAATACTATTTTTTATGAAAATGCTAAAGCGTGGTTTTATTTGGATGAGTCATTTACAGGAAAACCTAGTGGATATTATGCATTTAATGAAGATTTTTTAAGAAAAATTGATGATAAAACTTTATTTTTTAATTCTAAACAAATTAAAATTGGTGAAGAGAATATTAAAATTCTTGATGATGAGAAAAATTATATATTAAAAGAGGATAATAAAATGTTTTATTTTTTTAATATAGATGGAATTAAAAAAGATTGCAGTACTGATTGTAGTTTGCAAATTGGAAAGGAGTATCAAATAATTTTGTCAAAAATACAATATGAACAAATATTTGATTTAAAATTGGGAGATTAAAATGAAAGTAGAAAATAAAAAAGCTGATATGGCATCATTTTTTGTAATTACAATTTTATTAGTTGCTTCATTTTTTATTATATGGAATTATTCTGTGAGCAATACTAATGTTATTGTAACAGAATCTGAGGATTTGCTTTGTAGAAAACTTACTATGGCAAAAGATAATACGGGAGTAAATATTGCATCTGAGTTTATTGATATTCTTAATAAGAATTGCAGAAAAGACAATATAGAGAGTAATGCAAATACTCAAGATGAAGTTTTTAAAGAGACAGCTGAGAGTATGAAAAGGTGCTGGTATAAATATGGTGAAGGTCAAGCAGATTTTTTAAGCAGATTAAATAGCAACGGTAATTGGTGTTTTACTTGTGGAAAATTGATATTTGAGAAAACAGATGATGTTTATTCATATTCAAATGAATTTATACCTTGGCTTGAGAGTAATAAATTTGATGGTAAGGATGGGTCAATGGTTTCTTATGCTGAATATATGAATTTAAAGTATGTTGATGTTGATGCAGACCATATGATTGAAATTAGAGATGCAATTAATGATTTAACAGCTCAAGATGAAGCTGAAATGAGACCATTTTTGTATTATTTGAGTGAACAGAATCAAAATTTGCTAGATTTAAGAAAGAAACAAATTAATACAAATGAAGATATTTATGTAGTTTATAGATATGATAGACTTGATAAGAAGACAACAGAACTATTAGTTGATGTTGGAGGTGGAATTCTAGCAGGGATAGCAACAGAACTTGTAGTTGAAGGGGCTATGACATTAGGAGTAGGAGCTGCTCTAAAAATTGTAGCATTGCCAGGGACTCTTATATTAAAGGGTGAAAAATTGGCAGAATTTCAAAAAAAAATGAATAAAATTGTTGATATGATTGGAAGGGCAGTTAAGTATACTAAGACTAAAAAAGTGGTTTCTGGGGCTGAGGATATAACATCTATAGTGGTTTCAAGTAGTGATGATATTAGAAAAATTAGTAATGATATTGCCAAAGTTCAGCCTTTAATAGCAGATGATATGTTAAGTATTGCGAATGTTATTGATAGTAAATCATTAAGATATATTGATGATTTGGCTGATGCTAATTTTGATACAATTGATGAAGGAAAAAGAATGGTTGAAATGTCTAAAGATTTAGTAGAAAATACAAAGAGAGTTAATGGTGCAGATGCTAATAGGTTTAATGTAATTGATGGTGAGTATGAAGTAATAAGTAGGAAATTTTCAGCTATTGATGATGTTGCTGCATTAAATAATAATAAAGAGTTTAAAATTAATATTGCAGATTTTATTAAAAATTCTTTAAGGATAAGTGCTGCTGTTGCAGGAGGATATATTGGTTATACTTATAATGATAATTCGAGGCAGTATGTTGATATTTTGACAAAAGAGCAATATTATAGATTATGTGGAAGCGAACCTAGGGGAATGGATAAACCATCATCAATTTTTAATGATTAAACTACCAATATTTAAAATAAAAATTTATAAAGAATAGTTTTTTTGTTTATATGTAAGAAATGAATAAAAGAAAGAAAGAGTATTTGGTAATTGCAATTGTTACATTTGTTGTTTGGTTTGCAATTACAGTTTTTTTATACTCTACTCTTAAATAAATTTAATGTATAAAGATGGCAAATGAAAGAAAATTAGCAATAATTATGATAGGTGCTCCAGGTTCTGGGAAAGGAACACAAGGAGAGATATTACAGAAGAATACAGGATTTAAGAGATATGTTATGAGCGATCTTATAAAAAAAGAGTTAAAGGAAGGTACAGAATTGTTTGAAAGATTATTTAAAAAAGGTGAATTGTTATCTGATATTGATGTTTTTGATATTTTTAGAAAGCATTTTAAGTCAGAGAAGCAAATTATTATAGATGGAATTCCAAGAACTCTTAATCAGGCATATTGGCTTTATGGATATTTAATGAAACATGATTATGAAATTGAACTTGTTTATTTAAAAGTTGATGAGAAAAAATTAGTTCAAAGAGTAACTTCTAGGTATTATTGTCCTAAGTGTCATATTTTGTATAATACATTGACTAAAAAACCACATAAGATGGGAATTTGCGATCATGATGGTTCTAAATTAATTCAAAGAGATGATGATAAACCTGAAATATTCAATGAAAGACTTAAATTGTTTGATGATGTAAAAAAAGTTATTTTATATGTATATAAAGGAGATATCATTGAAGTTGATGGTGATAGAGAAATAGAGAAGGTAGGCCAAGATATAATGAGACAGATTATTATCAGAGAGTAAAGTATATTTATAATTTTATAAAATTATAATCTATCTAGAAATATTTATTATTAATTTATTAGTACAAATCAGGTATACCAGACGAATCAAACTTGAAGTATTAATTTAGTCACAGAAAACATTCCATAGGGATATGTTCACAGTATTATATGATCATATAGTCATGGGATTTATTAGTGTGAACCTGATTTGTAAAAATTAAAGTATTTGTTATTTTAAAAATGTTTTGTTATAGTTAATTATTGAAATTATTATTTTAAATTTTTAATTAGAATTAGTTAAAATGTTTTCGTAAGTTTGATAACCATTTAGTGTTTTATTAAAATTTAATATTAGTGAAGGCAATTCATTAAGATCATAATAATCATAAAAGAATTTTATAGCAGGAGTATATTGGTAATCCATAGGAATAATTATTGTATTTTTTTTATCTACTAATTTGTCAAGTTCAATTCCTTGTTTTTCAGAAATTTCTTGATTAGATGCATTGAAAAAAAATATAATGATATTTGGAGAAACATTACATGATTTAATATATTTTTTGTATTCAACATAAAAATTAACTTGATTTACATTATGTTGTTTTTTCATTAAATCATAATTTATCGTATCAACTTTACCTTCTTTTTCTAGTTCTGTTAGTTCTTTTCCGATTTCATACATTTCCTGTGATATGTCATTAATTAAGTTTTCTTGACATAAGTTAAAATTAAATTCATCCATAAATTGACTTCTTTGATAAAATGATTTTAAGTTTAATTGAGCATTATGATATGAAATTTGATATTCTTTTAGTGATTTATCGGAAAAACTCATACCAGCAAAAAAGCCTATAAAAAATACCAATATGAGAAAAGTTATTATTATGGTATTGATTTTTTTAGTTACAATATTTTCTTTTTTTTTCATTTTTTTATTTTGTTCCCCAATCATATTTTTCTGTTTTAATTTCTTTTATAATACTAACAATCCACACATAAATATAAATGTAATTGTATACCATAATATATACTACAAAAGCCAAAATTTTTTTTATAAATGATTTTTTAAAAAAATTATAATCATAAAATTTTATAATTGCATAATAAACAATTAGTACAAGAAGAAAACTTATAATTATTGGAAGGTCTATTTTAGGATTTGATGATAATAAGAAATCTTTTAATGAATCAAATGTAAAGAATTCTAGTAAATCTGGCGTATATATTAATTTAAATAATATTTCATATAATTTTCTGTATATGTTGTATGAAATTGTAAATATTGCTAGGAAAAAAATTACTGGACCTATAATATTCATTGGAAATTGATAAAGACCGAACAAACCATATTTCTTATTAAAAAATATATCTTTGTGTTTTTTATGGGTTTGTATAAAGCCTCTTGACCATCTTATTCTTTGCTTTAAAAATGTTTTGAAATCTGATGGGGTATTAGTGTAAACAGGACTATCATATGAATAACCAATTAGATATCCTTTTTTTCTAAGTCTTACTGCAACTTCAAAATCCTCAGTAAGATTTTTCGGGTCAAAACCTCCAATTTCATTTAAAGCTTTAGCATCATACATACTAAGGACTCCGGGTGTAGTATGAAGAAGTCTTGAAAATGAGAAAAAATATCTGATTAAACTTACTAGCATATATTCAATTAATTGTATTCTTTCAAGAATATTAGAGTTTTCATTTGCTGGTTTCATTTTTGAGATAACAGCTCCTATTTTTTGATTATCATGTGAACCAAAATTTGCTATACAATTTTTTACTGCTTGAGATGATATCTCTGAGTCAGCATCAACAATGCCAATAATATTTCCAGAGGCTTTTTTCAAACCATCATTAATGGCTGCTGCT
>CAYLKB010000101.1:0-5966 GCA_964384165.1 uncultured Methanosarcinales archaeon | reverse complement strand
AATATTCAGATTAAGAAATATTTGTTAAATATTACTTAACTCCGAACGGAGCTTTTCTTTGCTTATTTGCTTCTTTGAATCTTTGCTTCTTTTTATTATTTCTAGTGTTTTGAGCTTATTTTGAAATAGTTATTTTGGTTTATGAGAAAAGTTTATAAAAATGGGTGGTTTGGGTATGAATATGACAAGAACTTTAAAGATTCAAGATACATTAAATTTTTTTGAAGAGTTGGACAAAGTATTAACAGTTGAAACACATATTGGTTTAATTGGAGGTACAGCCTTAGAGTTTATTAATTTAAGAGAATCTACAAGAGATATTGATATAGTTTTTTTTTCTTCAATTCATAATAATATAAAAAAATTTATTGCAAATTATTCTAAAGAATATGATGTTGAAATTGATTATGGTGAGGCTGGCTCATTTTCTTCCATGCTTTTAGATGTTGATATGTTTAAGAATCCCAAGTTTAGAATTACTGAATTTAAGGTTTCTTATTTTAGACATGTAGTATTTAAAAATTTAATATTGCATATTCCTGAACCAAAATATTTTATATTAATTAAATTAGAAGCTGCATCTACAAGAGGTCAAAGAGATTTTGAGGATGCAAAAAAAATAAAAAAACATTTCAAAATATCAAAACAAATTTTGCAAGAAGCTTATAATGAGTTAAATATTGAAATAGAAATGATACCAAGAATGAAAACAGAATTTGAAATATTTATGAAAGATGTTTATGGTTAATATTCATACGGATTTTCTATTCTAATTGATGATGGCATGTCGTTTGGAATAATTATTCTTTTAGGTGTTATTTGAACAAGGTATTCAGGAGTAATTCCTCTCTCCCTTAACATATCTTTTCTATGTTCAGCACGTTCTCTTAAAATTTTATAACTAGAATCAGCTAAGTATGTAACATCATGTAATGCTTCCCTTTTTTTTATTTCATCTTTAAAATCTTTAAAATCATCTTCAAAAAACAAATCAGATGTTGCAAGAGACCATAAATCAGGGTCGTAATTTAACATACACTTACCAGACATAACATAATGGATAGGTTGCCTATCACCTTCAACTAAGCCCAATGCATGTAGTGTCCCAAAATATTTTCCAACATTAATAGGGTCAAAACCAGTATCAACGCAAGGATTGTAATATGTTCTTAAATACCACATTCTATCATCACTCGTACCAACAATTTTTATTTGAGGAGTTATTCTCCCAGGTACTTCTCCTGTCAAATAAATTCTTTCTAGTCCTAATATGAGATTAGGTTCTGGTATATGCATTAAATTCTTTCTACCAGGTAAAATGATTTTAGCCTCTGATAATATATCTTCTCTTTTTCCAATAAATTGTCTTGAGGCATTTATATCCAAACGATTATTACCCCACCGATTAGTAATTTTTAATTTAACTAATGCATCTTGTTTTGTCACTTTTAATGGTTTATTCCATATCCTTTGCGAACCTAATATATCTTCTTTCTTGAATTTTTTTAATGTTGGAGTTCTTGCTTCTCGCAATATTAGTTCCAAACCACATCTCTCACCCATTAATGTTAAAATATTTGGATATTTTTGAATTCCCGAAATTTTAAAATTATCCCTTGGCATAATATTAAAATTTTCAGAGGTTTTATCATTATAAGTTACTATACAATATCCAGGTTTATCTCTTAATTCTTCAATCCATTTGTCAACTTCAGATTTTTTCCAACCTAATTCTTCCCTTTGAGATTTTGGACGATTACTATAATCTCCAAGAAACTCTTCACGAATATTTTGAGAAATCAAATCATTAAGTCCACTATAATAAAGATTAAATAATTCAGTTAAAGGACATTCTTCATCATTAACAATATATTTAATATCATAAATATCATGACTTAATATAGTACGAGAGTTTCTATTTTTCATAATATATATAATATATTGTATTTTATAAATTTGATTATTTGTCACTACTTTGTGAGACAACAAACAAAGAAACTTTGTGTTCCTGATAGATAAGGCATAATTCTGTGAGAATTGATTTTTTTTATTTGATTCTTAATTAATATTATTTTATAAAAAGCTTATAATTTTCTACAATATTATTAAAGATTATTGTTCTAATTTCTTCAATTTCATTATCTGTTAATGCTTCCCTAATTTGATTTGAAGAAATTTTTTGGGTTCTAGTGTCAATTATATTAATATGATTAGAAAAACATTCTTCAATTGCATTTTCTAAAGTAATTTTTTTTCCATTCTTGAATGATATTAAATCTTTTTTTATTCTTTTTTGATATGCTTTTTGCCTTTTCTTATCGATTTGTACTTTTGAAACATTTCTTTTACTTAAAACTCCACCATGACAATCTACAAAATTACATCCAACATCAATATATACTATCTTTCCGTCTGTTCTTTTTAATCTAAAATTATCTTGTTTGTTAGAGACATCCCCAACTAGGAAAAAGTCTCGATATTTTTTATCAGCACTTAATTCGTTATCAATGTTAATACTAGCATTTATTAATTCTCTATCATCAATTATTTTTGATAGTAGGAAATAACTATTATAAGCATCCAACTTTCTTAGAGTCTGATTTTTATATTCAAATGATATACTAGAACTACTATTATCAATCAAGTAAAACTCAGGAACTGATAATCCCATATTTCTTAGTCCAGCTAATGTAAGTGCTTCATATATTGGTTGTCTTTGATAACAGAAAACAGAATCATTTAGTCTTGTTTGAGAACAATATTTTAAATAAAAAGATGTATTACTGAATAAATTTGGTATTATTGCTTTACCTCCAGGATTAGAACCAAGATTTTCTGTGTATATTTCAATTAGCATTCTTATAATTTATTATATTGTTCTATTTATAAATTTGACTATTTGTTACTACTTTGTGAGACAACACACAAAGAAACCTTGTGTTCCTGATAGATAAGGCATAATTCTGTGAGAATTGAGGTTTTTTATTTGATTTATCATTGCTTTATCTTTGATTAATTTTTGAGAGTCAGTTTCAAAACCAAATTGTATTTGACAAAAGTGTGATTTAAGATTCAGCACCTTTTGAGCATAAACCATGTTTAATTCATTTTCTTCAACTTCTAATGAACATGTTGAGTAAATAAGTTGGCCAGTATCTTTTAGTAATCTTGAAGCATTTTCAAGTAGTTTTCTTTGAAGTTTTGAGTTTTCTTCAATTCCTTTGAGGTTTCTTTTTGAAAGCCATGTTCTATCATCACCTAAATTCCCCGAACATGGCGCATCAAGCAAAATTATGTCATATTTCTCTTTTGTTTTGAAATTCTGGCCGAGTTCATTGTAAATCTTGATATTATTTATTTTCTGTTTCTGAATATTATTTATTAGTCTTTGAAGTCTATTTTGGTCAGGTTCAAGTGCTGTAATTTCATATTCTATTTTATGATGTAAGAGATGGTCGGCTAGTTGAGTTGTTTTTGAGCCTGGAGATGCTGCCATGTCAAGTATTGTAATTTTTTTATTTAAGAGTTTTAAGTTTGATAAATTGATTGCGTTTACTGGAATTTGAGATGCTAAGTCCTGAATATAATATTCACCTGTAAGAGATTCTAAAGCAGAACTTAAATTAAAGAAACTTTTTTCTATCCTAAATGCGTTCTCAAGAAATGTTTTTGAGTATTTTACTCTATTTTTTTTGAGATAAGTTTCTAATAGTTTTGTGGTTGTTTTTGATAGGTTAACTCTTATGAAAGTATTGTTAAGTGTATTTTTTTGAGCATTTAATAATTTTAATGATGAATTTTGGCCAAAATATTTATCGTATCTTAATAGAAGCTCTTTATTCATACATTAAGTTTGAGACATGTTGTTTATAAAATTATTGTGCTACTCTAAGTTCTTAAATTCTAAGAACACACAAAATAGCTTAGCGAGAAAAGCTAATTGTAGAGACTGCAAAAATTTTTAAGTATTAACTTATAAGTATACTAAACGATTAAAATAAGTGACTATATTTTGTGGTCAACTATATTTGAAACAACAACCTTTTTAAACTGACAAGCATTTTTATTTATATAATTAATAGGTGATAATAAAGTGAAAAGAATCGGAGGAAACAGAAGAAAGTCCAGATATAAGATGAAGAAATCTATCAGCGAGAAGGGAAAACTCCCAATTAAAAAAATTCTTGCTGTATTTGATGAGGGTGATAAAGTAATGCTTAAAGCTAATTCAACTTTTCAAAATGGTTTGTTTAATTTAAGGTTTCACGGCAAAACTGGCGAAATTTCAGGAAAGCAAGGCTCATGTTACAAAGTACAAATAAAAGATGGAAATAAAGCAAAAACTTGCGTAGTTCACCCTGTACATCTAAACAGAGTTTAATCAAATTTATAAAATATAAATTATATTGTTATTAAAAATGTCAAATTATACAGTAATAAGTGAGGAACCAGTATCTGAATCAGAAGTTCTAGAAATAGTATCTAACAAAGCAAAAGATACTGAACTTACTTACAGAGAAGAGAAAATACTTGAGTTTCTTAGAAGATTCAACAGATTATCAAAAAATGATTACATAAAAGCAAGAAAGGAGCTTCTTGGACTTGAACTTTCTAAACTTGAAGAAGAGCATATCATAAAAATTCTAGACCTTATGCCAAAAAATGGTACTGAACTTAGGTCAATAGTAAGCCATAGCGGAACAGTCTTAGTTGATGAGAATGTAACTAAGATTTTAGATGTTCTCAAAAATTATTCAAAACAATAATTATTTTTTTATTCTTTTTTGAAAAGAATTAAGTTTATAAATAATGATTTTAAAAATATATAGAGAGGGAAAAAATATGTCATATAGAAAACAACCAAAAGAAAGAAGCAATGCACCTAAAGAGGAGTATGCAATAATACTAGATGTTATTTTTGACAACCATAACTCATTCAATAATTCTGAAATAGCTCAAGCTGTTGGAGCTACAAATTTTACTTTGCTTGAACTGGTGCCTAAACAAGGAGTAATATTAAAACCATCACAAAAAGTATATATTGGCGATGGTAAAAGAGAAGAAATTCAATATATCAAGAGGTCTTTATTTCCAGACAAATTAACAAATGCTGCAAGAAATGAATTAACATTTTCCTTAATGGATTTAATTGATGAGAGAGAAGTTGATTTTATTAATTTTTTTAATAATGCTGGGCCGATAACTATAAGAAAACATTCTTTAGAATTGATTCCCGGTATTGGGAAAAAACATCTTAAAGATTTAATTGAGTCAAGAGAAGAAAAGAAATTTGAGAGTTTTGATGATATAAAAAAAAGATGCCATTTCTTAGCAGACCCTCAGAAAGCAATTGCTGAAAGAATTGTTAAAGAAATAGAGGATGCTGAAGAGTTTAAGTTATTTGTAAAAAAATAAATAAATTAAAAATCCTAAGAATTGCTATCCCCACCATAAATGATGGGGTAATCTTGAAACGATATAGAAAATTTAAAAGAACATTAAGTTTTAAATTTACAAAAATTAAATCTCATCTTCATCTAGTTTTGCATTACATAGAAATATAACATTTAGAATATTATTATTTAGAGTTAAAATTTTTGGACATTTTTCATATTTATCACAAATTTGATGCAATGTAGGATAATTTTCTTGAGAGTCATTAATTTTTATTGTAGATAAATTATGCTCAATATATGTCCAAATATTACTTAAGTCCAAGACTTCGCAATGTGAAACATAATTGCTTTCATCCATATTTATTTCATATAATTTTGTTAATTTTTTTGGAAGTGGAATAAAAAGAGTATTTTTAGTTTTATCATATTCAAAAAATTTATCTTGATATTGTGAAAGCTTAAGTAAATCAGCCAGTTTTGCCATATAATCTGTATAATATATATTTATTTAATAGTTTTTCTTAAATATAGCTCCGTTCGGAGTTTAAAAGTTTTAAGCAGAATAAAATA
>CAYLKB010000100.1:4262-6087 GCA_964384165.1 uncultured Methanosarcinales archaeon | reverse complement strand
GTTTAAAGTTAAGCCCCACCCTAAAGGATGGGGTAATCTTGAAACGATATATAAATAATTTTGAGGTCTCTAAACCCTCATCTTTGCATTTGCTATATAATATTAATAATAAATAACAAACTTATACAAAGCAGTATAAATAAAAATTAAAAAAACTTATTTCTTTCTTCTAGAACCAACTGCTCCAGCAAGACCAAGACCACCAGCTAAAATTGCTATGCCTAAAGGACCTATTGCAGGTACTGGTGTTGGATTTATAGGGGGTTTTGGTGGCTCTGGAGGTTCATCAACTACAGGTAATGTCCAACAACCATTCACACCACTACCCTCAGGAGCTCCATAACTTACTCTAATTTTATCATAACCTTCAAGAATTTCTTTAGGAATTGAAAAGTTCCCAGATATTGAATTATAACTACCAGAATCAACTACACTACCACCAATTGGTGAAATTGGATGTAAAGAAACAATATTCAACTTACTTAAATCAATATTATCATTAACAAAGGAAGCATTTGTTATATAATTTCCTACATCATATTGTGTAATATCTCCATCCTCACTAAGAGCATATGACCTACCTCCTTCAGAGTTCTCCATTCTAAAAAAAATATCTGAAAATCTTTCTTCATCATTAAATCTTCTTCTATAACTTTTAATTAACAAATTTCCATTATCATCTAATTTTGCTTCCAAGTTATTAAAATTATAATCTTCTAAACCTCTCCCACCAACACTAGAGGGGTCCATATATGAAGTCGGAGACTGACAAGTATAAAGATTAAAATTTTCATTTTTTCTAAACAAATCACCAAATTTATCTCCAAACTCACATGAAATCTCATAAGTACTTGGAGCTTGAACATAATCTGCACCTTCTTTTAATTCAGGGCATGTCCCTTGTGCATTAGTAGCTAATGTAGCCATTCCAGACAAAGCAATAGCTGGCAATATTCTTCTTGATAAATTATATTCCATTATAATTATATAAACAGGTATTATTTTATAAATCTAAGTGTAATCATTTCTATCAAGTAATAAAAACTAAATTATATATCAAATTAATAAATATAATATCAAATTAATAAATATAATTTATACAAGAAATAACATTCATTATCATACTTTCACCCTCATATATAACTGGATACCTGGTAGAACGCATAAGATCACACTTACTATCACTAATATCTAATATCACAGAAGTAAATTTAGATTTTCTAAATGGCCCTGAAGGACACATTATTTCATGTGAAGAATTATATGTTACCCAAGCATATTGAGTAAAATAATCACATTGTTCTGCAACATACTCACCATCATCAAACAATCCAGACCCATCAAATTTGTAAAACTCGCAACCATTAATATTATTACAATCCTTTATATATCTATTTGGAGAAGGAACAGCCATACACTCAGCATTACAAGCTGTGCCTTTATCAATAATAGTCATTGGAAAAGAACTATATGGAGTCTCAACATTTCCATTTATGTCAACGGCAGCACTTCTAATATATTTTGTACACCCCCAATCATTTGGACAAGTCATAGTAAATTCCGCAATATCATCATTTTCTACAAAATTGTTAGGCCCAGTAAAAGGGTCACAACTATTATCATCATCAATACAATAATGTATCCTTGAAATTCCTGAACCTCCAAGTTCATCTACTGCCTGCATAGTAACCTGAATTGTATGACTAAGATACGGATATGTTGGCTCAAGAGTTTGAGGACCACTCAAATCATCACCCAAATGTATCCAAATACGATTTAGATGATTATAACCACAATCTCCAAATAATGAAGAAACTTGATTATT
>CAYLKB010000100.1:4000-4252 GCA_964384165.1 uncultured Methanosarcinales archaeon | reverse complement strand
GAACCAATACACGAATAATCATCAGCTGGATTTTCTTCTTGAATTATCACATCCCAAAACAAATCAGTCCTATTTACAGCCAAAAATGCAGAAAATGGACCATTAATACCACTAACTGATGCAAATGATGAATGAGTATAATTAATAATTCTCTTTGATGTGAAGATATCTCCTGCATACAAATTTTCAGAAATATGAGCTACACATACCTGATACAATCTTCCAGACCCAGGCGCATACACATCGGAGTTT
>CAYLKB010000100.1:0-3990 GCA_964384165.1 uncultured Methanosarcinales archaeon | reverse complement strand
TTATTAATGAATCTAAATCAAACAAATAAGCTTCACCAAATAAACATCCACCCTGTCTGTAATTTACAATCAAATCTCCTTCATTATATAAAATAGGCTCTTCTGTAATAATAATCACCCCACCCTCACTCTCTCCAGGAACTTCAATTATAACACTCTCATTTCCTGTTGACTCATTAAAATACCATCCAATTATTGGATCTTTATCTTTATAAAATCTTTCACCACCACCATCATCAATAAATCTAATTTGATTAACATCATATGCCGTATCTTTTGGACTTATATGATAAATAACCAAATCATCTCTGGGATTTCCATCTATTTCAATTTTAATTCTAGTTCTTTGATTTAAATCATTATCTATGGGAATAGTTTTATCAGTCCAATTATAACCATCTTTAAAACCAACTCCTGTTGTAAAATTAGAATTATTAATAACAGTAATTCCAACAGAAATATTATACCCTGCCATAATATTAGCAACTTTACTCAGTTCGTTAACAGCTGTTGTTTGGTCAGGTAGAGACGATACTCTATTTATATTCAATGCTATTTCATTTTGACTGATACTATAAGATTTCTTCACAGTACCATCTCGTATATAAACTATATAATTATCAGTTATTACACCAGTATTTATTACTCCTGAAACAGAATTTTTTGAAGTCTTATAAAATAACTCATTATCTTCATTTACAACAAATATATCATCAATAGTATCAGGCTCTGCTTTGTAATAATTTGGCAAATAAGTATCTCTATGAAGCTGTGTATCATCAATTATAAATACCTCTTCCACTTTGCAAGTACCAAGAGTATTTCCAGAGTTAAGATCTTGGACCTTATATTCACCATAATTTGGGCTTGTTATATTATATACCAATAATGGCTTTGAAACTATTATAGTCTGAGAAAATGGAAAAGGCCCAGATATCTTTATATTAGTTGTTGTATCAGGAAAATCTGCAATAATCTTTAAATCTCCATTATCATCTAATTTACAATTAAAATAATAATCAGTTTCAGGAATTATTTGAGTTATTTCTTCCTGTTTCTCATAAACACACTTTTGGGTAACAGTATCTAAAACCTGCTCATACCCACAATAACCAGGGTCGTATGATAACTGACAGTGATTTAAATAAGATTTTGAACCTCCAAATAAACACGGAAGACTATCATCATCCAACTTATAATAAGTATATGTTCCTGCCCCCTTACCTTTGGAAGCCAAATCAAAATATGGAGACACTGCTGCTAAATTTACTGTTGATGAATCTGGCCTTTTTACAACCCCACACCACATAGCTCCTGGAAAAAAATTTATTTTCTGATTAACTAGCTCAAATGTAGCATCAACACATCCATCACCAATACTTGTATTCATATAAAAATTAGCCTCAGGACAACCATTATTTATATAACCATCATTATCATCAGGAATTAAAGGACAAGCATCATTTAGAGCATCATAACTATCCCCATCTATATCATTGACAATATATTCGTTTAAAAAATTGGCATATGCACCTATATCAGAAAGTACAAAGTCACCTGTAGAAATTCGATTATAATCAATCTCACCATCACTATCAAAATCACACTTTCCATCAATAGGTATTACATCAAAATAAAAATTATAATTAGAACAAGAATTATCGTCTCCCCTAAAACATTCTATCTTTCTTTCATTGATAAATTGACTAATCTTCTTTTCAAATGAAATTTTTGTTTCAAAAAAAGAAACTATTTTAGACGGCATAACATAAACATATGGTAATTTGCCAGAATATTCCGAAATTATTTTATTTTCTATAGAATCAATATCGTCAAAAGAATAAATGGTAACCTCTTGAGACATATAACTTTTTAAAGTATCTAATGATGTTCCTGTTGGATGATTATAACTTGTTGAATTATATAGATAAGTTCCATTAATTCTATCAGGGAATAAAAAATAAACCTCACTATCTGATTGTCTAATAACTTTTACAAAAGCTATTGACTTCATATAATAATTATTTCTCAAAGCCTCAATACCTGGAATATCATCAGCATCTCCAGGATAAGCTAAAATTTCTTGTATAGCCTGACTATTTCTATCAGAACCCCCCCCACCATATTCCCGCAAATTCCAATTAGCATCTAAAATAAAAGAATTTGCATTAGGTCCTGGTGTTACATTTAAATGACAATAGTTATTTTGCAACCACTTTACAGATATATCTGGAGAATAATGTTTAGGTATACTCTCATATTGATTAAAAGAAATATTATTAGAAGATCTCATTAATGATTTATCACCTGTAATATTATCAAAATAAATATATAAATTAGAAACATTAAGGTCTGAAGGTTCATAATAATTTGTTTCTGAGTATACATTAGATAAAATAAAAAAAACTATTAATATAATTAGAATTAATCTTAATTTCATAAAAAAAATATTATTTTAATTATTAATAAATAATTAGTATCACTTTAAAGTTTATAATTAATAATTATAATTAATTACAGAATTTAAAAAAGTCACTCCAAACCCATCCCTCAGGACATTCCAATTTAACTTCAAGACTTGTTCTTCCTACTTGTCCATCAACACCTTGTGCTGAAATTTCCTGTTCAATTGTCCTTGGCGGTCCTTGGTATGTAACAGACTCAGGCGAAACAGGCAAAACCCCATTCTCATCAAAAGCAGTACATATCTCATCATAATTAACAGTTGCAAACTGAAAATCCCCTTCAGAACCCATTATTGCTGTTACTTCTTCTGGACATTGAGCAACAGGTTCAATATCATTTCCAGGCTTATAATCTGCATCACAAATAGTAGCAACTTGACCCTTATTCCTTGAAGGAAATCCTACTATCATAGGTAAAGAATACTTTCTCTGAGGCACATTAACCCAAGTAATTCCTTTTCCTGATCTACCCAATGATTTAACATCTACACATAAATCACCTTCTCCATTCAAATAAGAACCTCTTGCAAAATCTACATTTGGAGGAAATCTCAAATAAAAAGCATCTTCAATTGAACCACTAAGTTCAACAGCATAATTATTCTTGCCAAACTTCATATCCTCTCCCAAAATTGCAGGAATTCCATTAAAAGGACCCACACCAGGAACTACTGATAGTTGATTTTTTTTAGTTGTATAAACTTTCTCACCATCAAATTGAAATCCAAATTCTTTGCAGTTAGGTATTTCCCACGAATAACCATTCCCATCAATTGGGTCAATTAATAGTTCAGCACCAAACTTACTCACATCATTAGGAAGAAAACCTACAATCGAATTACCCTTACTATCTTTACAACCAATTTTTACATCCCCATCTAGAGAATTCTGTTTAATATAACTAAACACAACAGGGTCAGATTTCCGATTAAACCTCCCTGCATCTACATTGCTAGCATATCCCATACCCACAGCAGCACTAAGTAGTGCAGCAGCCCCTATAGTTGAATATTTATTATCCATAATTTAGGAACTAAAATAACATAATTTATAAATGTTGCTAAATGTTAAAAAAAAAAAATTATTAAGGATACAAATAAGTTATATACTCAGTCATAGCAGAAGGAGTAGTCAAATCCACAGGTTTAATAGCCCCATTTTTTGTAATAACTCTAACAGTCATTGAAGCACCCTCAGGAATTGCCACACCAGAAGAAACAAACATTTCAAATTGAGCCAAATCCCCAACACTCAAATAACCCTCCTTATGATTTGAACCATTAATCTGATATGTTACAGCATAAGTTGTAGTTGAAGCATTTCCACCTAAAACATAAGTTAAAGATTGAGTTGCTACAGATGTATCGATTCTAATTAATGTATCAGAAAGTTTCACAGGAGTACTACCAGAACCAAGCCTTACTACTACTGTAAACATATCAGATGTACCATTAATATAACTATCGTTAGTACAGCTCCGTTCGGAGTTTAAAAGTTTTAAGCAGAATAAAATATATAAAGGTTA
>CAYLKB010000099.1:0-6097 GCA_964384165.1 uncultured Methanosarcinales archaeon | reverse complement strand
AATGAATGAAAATGAATGACTGCAGGAAAAACTTTTGTGGACGACTATATCTGTGAATAAGTGATAACTTTATAAATTATTACATATATTTTAGTTTCAGTTTGAATAAATTAATAAAAAAATCTTTGGCTTGGTATTCTAATTGTAAATTTAGGTATTGTAAATGCTTCTGAGATAGTAACTTTGCCTAATAATTTAAGACATATTGGAGAAATAATAATTAATAATATACATAAAATTGACAATTATAAAGTAAGTTTTACTTCAGATGATGTTCATTATGAGATTGCAGCTTTAGGAAAATCTTTAATTGTTAGAAGTAAAATTGGTGACTGCATGATTAAATATGAATCTTATGATGATAGAGATTATAAAGCAGAGATTAATGGCTGTAGCAATAAATAAAAAATCCTAAGAATTGCTATCCACACAATAAATGATGGGGAATTACGCAATTCTTCGAGATGGATTTTTAGTCATCGTTTAAAGTTAAGCCCCAACCTAAAGGATGGAGTAATCTTGAAACGATATAAAAACTCCAGATTTCCCAAAAGTTATCTTATGGGATGCTCATCATTATACAAGTATAAACTCTGTTGATTAATAATAAATAATTATTTCTAATATCATCCTTTCCAGTTAATAATAGGTTTAATATATGCTATTTCTTTTACAGATTTTTCTTGAGCTTTCATTACATCAAAAATATTTTTGTATGCATCAGGGGCTTCATCAATTGTTGTATGATTAATTGTACCTGTTATGTTTTTCATTGTTTTCTTAAAATCTTCAAGTGTAATCATTTTTTTTGCCTCAGTTCTGCTCATTTTTCTTCCAGCGCCATGTGATGAACTTTCAAGAAAATCTTTGTTTCCAAGTCCTTCAACTAAAAAGCACCCATCTCTCATGTTAGCAGGAATTACTCCTCTTTCTCCTTTTTTTGCTGGAGTTGCCCCTTTTCTGTGTATGTATATGTTTTTTTCTTCTTCTATAGCATGATTGTGGTTTTTATTAGTCCATAAAATTAGTTTAATCTTTTCTGAGATTATTTCATTTAATGCCATTTCCACTTTATATGACATTTCAAGTCTGTTTAATAAAGCGAATTCAAGACCAAAATTAAGAATGTTTTTATATTCTTTTCCTTCTTTTGTTGTGTCTTCTAGTGGATTAGTTGCTTCATAATTTTTTTCATCTTGAGATGCTTTTTTCATGTATTTTGTAGCAACTCTGTGACCTATTCCTCTTGAACCACTATGTATTATAACCCAGTAATCTTTAGTTTTTTCTTCAAATCCTATTTCTAAAAAGTGATTTCCAGAACCAAGTGTACCCAAATTTGAGAGAGCTTTATTTTTAATGTATTTTAAAATCTCATTATCATATTCTGATTCTTTGAATTTATTTAGAAGTTGTTTGAAATCATCTTTTGTTTTTTGAGATATGTTTTGAATATGATTTAATTTACCCTCCCCCATAGGAACTAATTCTTTGACCCTTTCAAAGATTTCTTGTCTATGGGTCATTATTTTTTCGTAAATGTCTTTTTCTGCTTCTATTTTACACGCTATCATTCCACACCCTATATCGTATCCAACCCATGCTGGGACAAGATAATCTTTTGTTACTAATACAGAACCTATTGGGGCAACATATCCACTATGTGCATCTGGCATAAGAGATGCTTTTATTACAAAATCTTCTTTTATGCAATTATTAAATTGATTTATAGTATTTTCATCCGGTTCTATTGCAAAGTTAGTGATTTGCTTTTCCATTTTGTTTTTATTCTTTCTTTTTAATATTAAATTTTTTTGCAAGAAATGGTTTTTTAGATTTGAAAATATTTTTTATGATATTAGAGAATTTCTTACTTTTTTCTAGTTTTTCAATTTTCTTTGACATCATATTACTTTTGTAGTCTATAAAGTTAAGAACTGTTTTTAGTAAATATTCTTCCCAGTTAGGTCTTAAATCATATATTGGGACAAACTGGACTCCACAGGTTTTGTATACTTCTTTTTTGTATTCTGCATTTTCTCTGTACTGTTTGTTATGTGAGTACATGCCAAAATATTCAATTACCATTTGATATTCTTTTAAGTAAAAATCAGGATACCAAATTTTTGTTTTTGAATCGTCTACTACTGCAATTGGAAATTCGTATTCAAATAGAATATCCATTTTATCTAGAAATTTGGCAATCTCATATTCACCAGTGCTTTTGTATAGAATTCCTTTATATTTCAAATTAGCCATATAATTACTTGTATGGGCTTTTATATAAATATTTGTTTGATTATATGAAGTAGAAGGATTTTTTCATATTAATTTCATTAGTTTCTTGATTTTGTCTAAGTTAAATTTGTATGGAGGATATCTTAATTTAGGGTCAAAAATAGAGTTTCTTTTTAGAATGCTTTTCTTGTGTGTAAATGTATCAAATGTTTGTTTGCCATGATAAGAGCCCATTCCAGAGTCTCCAACTCCGCCAAATGGCATATTGCCTATTATATGAGATATAGAGTCATTTATTGCCATTCCGCCTGTTGATGTGTTTTTTATGAAATTATTTATTGTGTTATTATTGTTTGAGTATATATACATTGCAAGAGGTTTAGGTAGTGAATTTAATTTCTCAATTAGTTTGTCTTCGTTATTGTATTCAAATATTGGCAGTATTGGTCCAAATATTTCTTCCTGCATTATCTTTGATTCCCAATCGCCTTCAATTAATGTAGGTTCAATAAATAGTTTTTCTCTATCATAACTGCCACCTTTAATAATTTTTGTATTTGATAGTAAATCTTTTAGTCTATTAAAATGTTTATTGCTTATTATTCTTGAATAATCTTTACTCTCTATTGGCCTTATTGTATAAAATTGTTCTATTATTTCTTTTAGTTTTTGAATTAACTCTTCTTTTATTTCACTATGTACATATAGATAATCTGGAGCAATGCATGTCTGGCCTGAGTTTAAAAATTTAGCCCAAACTATTCTTCTTGCAGATGTAGTAATATTTGCAGTTTTATCAACTATTGTTGGACTTTTTCCCCCAAGTTCTAGTGTGACTGGAGTTAAATTTTCAGCTGCTTTTTGCATTACTATTTTTCCAACTGCTGTTGAACCTGTGTAGAAGATATAGTCAAATTTTAAGTTAAGAAGTTCTGATGAAGTTTTAGCATCACCTTCAATTACTTTAATATAATTTTCATCAAAGGTTTCTGAAATTATCTTATTAATTACAATTGCAGTGTTTTCAGATATTTCTGATGGTTTTAATATAGCGCAGTTACCTGAAGCTATTGCTCCGATTAGTGGTGATATTAAAAGCTGGAAAGGATAGTTCCAAGGAGAAATTATTAAAGCCACACCATATGGTTCTTTTACAATAAATGATTTTCCAGGCATATTGATAAGTGGAGTTTTTACTTTTATTGGTTTTGAGAATTTTTTTATGTTTTTTAATTGATAATCTATATCGTGAAGAACGAAACCTATTTCTGATGAATATGCTTCAAAATCGCTTTTTCCTAAATCTTTTTTTACAGCACATAATATGTCTTGTTCGTGTTTTAGAATAGTATTTTTAAGTTTTTTTAGTGCAGTTATTCTAAAATTTATGTCTTTAGTTTTATGGGTTAGGAAGAATTTTCTCATGTCTTCTAGTATTTTTGAGTAATTTGTGTTAAATTGCATATTAATTTTTTTGAATTACTAGTTGATAAATTTTAGTTTTAATTGATTAATTGTTATTTTATAAATATTTACCTAGATTTATAAAATATTTATGATTGTCTGCTAGTATGGAGAATAATAAAATGAAGATTCTTGTGTGTGGTGGTGCTGGGTATATTGGAAGCTGTACTACACAAATGTTACTTGATGAAGGTTATAGTGTTGTTGTTTATGATAATCTCTCTAAAGGTCTTTTAAGGCTTGTTGATGAGAGAGCTGAGTTTGTTGAAGCTGATATTTTAGATGAGCAAAAACTTGATGAAGTATTTGGCTTGTATAACTTTGATGCCGTTATTCATTTTGCAGCACTAAAGGATGCAGGTGAGAGTATGAGAGACCCTATTAAGTATTCAGAGAATATAAAAGGGACTATTAATATTTTAAATGCTATGGTTAAGTATGGTGTAAAAAAAATAATATTTTCATCATCTGCTTCTGTATATGGAGAACCAAAGAGTGAAATTGTTGATGAAAAACATCCAGTCCAGCCTATTAATTTTTATGGCTTTACAAAAATGAAAGCTGAAAAATTGTTTGATTGGTATGCCAAATTGAAAGGAATTAATTATGTATCATTAAGATATTTTAATCTTGCTGGTGATACTGGTAAAAATTACATAGACCCAAATGCTAAAAATATTTTTCCAATTATTGCAGAGACTGCTATTGGCCTTAGAGAAAAGGTGGAAATTTTTGGGTCTGATTATGATACGCATGATGGAACTGGAATTAGAGATTATATACATGTTATTGATTTGTCAAGGGCTCATATTATGGCTTTGAAATTACAGGGGTCTGAAATAATTAATCTTGGTTCATCGTCTGGGTATAGTGTTTTTGAACTTATAAAAGGTTTTGAGAGAATATCAGGTAAAAAAATTAAGTATGAAATTGTTGAAAGAAGACTTGGAGACCCTGCAAAAGTTGTAGCATCAAATCAGAAAGCAAAAATAGTTTTGGGATGGGAACCTGAACTTGGACTTGATGAAATGATTGAGAGCACTTGGAGAGCTTATTTATCTTATAAAAAATAATAAAATTGTATGTATATAAATTAGTATAAGTTAAATTTGTCTTCTGCGCATTTAGCACATCCTATAAAACTTATATCATAATCAGTTATCAAATAAACAGGGATTGTTTTTAATAAATCAACTAATACTGATTTCCAGTTATCTGAGAAATAGTCTTCAAATTTAGATTTTAATAAAAGTGTTTCATTCTTTGGCAATATACCGCCAGCAAGAAATACTCCGCCTTTTGAATAACCATTTAAAGCGGCAGACTGACAGGAATATGCTAAAAATTCAATAAATAAATTCATAGTGACTCTTGCAATATAATTTATATCCTGCATTCTTGATAGTTCTTGGTTAAAATCTATGTTCTGAGAATTTTGTTCTTCTCTTAGAAAACCAAGTAATATATTGTTTGTCATTTCTTGTTTTGAATCATATTCTTTTATCTCTTCAATTAAATTTTTGTAATTTTCTTCTTTTTGAATAAATTTATTGAATTCATCTTTATTTGTTAAAAAGTACTTTGCAATGTTTTTAATGCCTTGTCCTGAGACTATACTTTCTGTACCTATTATTCTTTCTTGGTTATTATCTTCTATTACTTTTGAAATTAGTTTTGATAAGTTTTTTCTATAGAATAATGGTACATGGCCACCTTCAGATTCTAATACTACATATTTGTTTAGTTCATTAATATAGGGAATATATGAAATACCAAGGCCTGTTCCTGGGCCTATTACAATACGATTATTTGATTCTTTTATTATTCCTTTTTTAATTTCAATTATAGTTTTATTATTTATTGCATCTAATATATTCATGGATGCTACAGCAGTACCAATTGCTTCAAAATCATTAATAATTAAAATATTTTTTAGCATGGTGTTATTTTTTATTTCAAAATAGTTTGCAGAAAATTTAGAGTTTGTTGTTATAGAACATGTGTTGTTTTCTACAGGACATGCTATGCTAATGCAACATGTATCCGTAGTTATGTTTTTCTCTCCAAGGTCTTTTAGAAAATTATTTATTGGTTCTATTAATGAATTTACATTATCAGTAATTCTTGTTTTTTCTATTACTTTGAAATTATTTTTGCCTAGTAATTGAACCATAGCAATTCTTGGGTTAGTACCTCCAATATCAAGAGCTAGAATATATGTCATAAGTTATTTTATAATATATTATTTTTAAATATGATTTTTAACTTAAGAATTGAGAAATATTATTTCTAATATTTTAAATATATGAAAATCACTTTTATTATATCGTTTCAAGATTACCCCCTCCTTTAGGGTGGGGCTTAACTTTAAACGATGACTAAAAATTTGTCTCGA
>CAYLKB010000098.1:2582-6105 GCA_964384165.1 uncultured Methanosarcinales archaeon | reverse complement strand
CTCCATCATTTATGGTGGGGATAGCAATTCTTAAGATTTTTAATTTATTATTTTTACTACTATATATAGACTACTAAACTTTTTATGCCAGTCTATTCAAATCTGATTATGTTATACAAAAAATTTTGCCTAATAATTATTGCCACTATAATAAGCATATCAGTAACAAATGCTGCGACTTGTTATTTTGATTATGACAACATGCAATGTGACAGGTTTGTTGATGTTTTAAACACTTACACTCTTGCTTTCTCACCAACTTCAGACATTGATAATTTTGATGCAAGGCTTTACAATAAAGACAACCCTTCAAATTATGTAAGAACAAGAATTGAGGGAAATACTATATATCAACTTAATCCTTTTCTTGAAGCAGGAGTATATGTACTTGAAATAACAGCATACAACAAGGGTGGATTTGCTACAACAAAAACATTTGATTTTGTATATAATAATCTTGAGCCAAAACCCCCAATTCTAAAAACAAACATAGTTTCAACTTCAACCTCAACTGCACTTGAAGGAAAAACTGATTTTCATAGCCAAAAAGTAATAGGAAATGTTGAAGGTAATAGTTATACAGCAACAAGCAATATTAATGGAAGTTTTACAATGAATGTTAACTTGAGAGCGGGATTAAATTATGCAAAATTTTATGTTGAAAACCTAAATGGTATAAAATCTGATTATACTGAAAGAATTATTGTTGGCGGAGGTGCTATTGAAAATATTAATGCTACTGTAACAGGAATATCAATTGATAATCCCACAAGTACAAATGAAAGAACACTTGCAAATTCAACTAACTCATATATTACATCTAAAAGAAATTTTTACATTTCAGGAAAAGCAACAGGGTCTAAAGGAGCTCAAATCTATATAAATGGTGTGAGAGCAAAGTTTGATGGGAATAGATATGCCGGGTTTGTATTATTAAATCAAGGTGTAAATGAAATAGAAGTAAAAAGTGGGGATACTATAAAAACATTAAAAGTATATTACCAGAATTTCGCATTTAAATTTCTAGAATTTAATTATAATAATATAGTAACAAGCAATAATTTAAAAATTACAGGAAAAACAAATTATGACATACCTTTTAGTGTATATCTTAATGGCAAATATTTTCAAGAAATTACTCCTAATAAAGGCTCCTTTACAATAAACATTAATAAACTTGAACCAGGAAAAAATTATATATATGTTGAAGGATTAAATGGAGAATCATTATACGATACAATATATTCTGATATAGAAAATCCTGAAGTAGAATTTGTAGGATTAGATAAGATGGGAACTGGTCAAGAATTTATATTCAAAGCAACAGACGATCTAGGAATAGATGCAAAAGAAATCTCTGCTGTTGTTGGAAAAAGAAGTGTAAGATTTGAAGATTTACAGATGAAAGGAGATTATTATATTACAAGTCTTGAAGAATATGAAGATGGAGATTATAGTTATGAAGTTATTTTAAAAGACAGAGTTGGAAAAACAAGTAACAGACTTACAGGTTCTATATCAATTTCTCCAGAAAACAATGTAATTGATGATTTTATATTTGAAAAAGGAGGCTATAATATTGGTAAATTGCTATTTGTCAGTACTGGAAAACAAAAGCTTACAATCATACCTGCTCAGGATATTGTTTTTGAGAATATATTTTTAGATGGTGTAGACCAGCCAAATTATCAAATATTTGAAAATGGAAATGTTGAAGTTAATTTAGATTTTGAGAATGAGAACGGAACATTAAAGCTTACATACTCAAATGTCAACCTTGAAATGAATACTATGGAGTTTAAATTTATATCAGATGATGAAAAACCTCAATTAGAACTTGACTACATAGGAAATCCCTCAACTAATGGTTCAAGAGCAGTTATAATTACTGGTGAAATTAAAGACTCAAATTTTAATTGGGATTCCTTAACATTTAATGGAAACAATAATTTCTTAAGATATGGTAATTATTTTGAAGCAAGAACTATTCTCTCTGGTGGTGGACTTCAAGATTTGGAAGTATATGGTTCTGATTATTCAGGAAATCCTTTTAAATTATCAAAAAGAGTATTTGGGGGTATTATTTATCAAGACTCTACTACATCTGCTTTAAATATTGAAGCTGGGGGATCATACATTAGAGGTTCAGTCTCAACAAATGACCCTAATTACAACAGAAATTTTGTATATTCTTATGATGGATTTATGACAGGAAAAGTGTATTTGCCTTCAGATTATTTTGAACTAGCATTACAGGATAGACAAGGACTTAGAAGCATATCTTTTGAAGGAATTGAGAGTTCAGGAAATAGATTTAAGTCTGCATCAACTTTTATTGCAGACTCAACACCTCCAGAAATCATATTTAAGCTTCACAGAAGAGAACATGTTGATATCTTAATTGATGGTACTTACTCTCCTGTTGATGAAAGCAGACTTAAAATTACTGTAAATGATGAAGAAACATCTATCATTGAATATTGTGATTCAAGATATGATTTGGGTGTTAACGAGCTTTGTGGTGAAATTGAAGCTAATCAAGGAGATACTGTTGTTGTTGAGGTCTATGACATATCAGACAACTTTGCAACAAAAACTTACGTAGTTGAAAAAATACCAGATACAACACCGCCTACAATTGATTTTATGATTAAGAAAGTAGACACGGTGGATATAATAATTGATGGTACTTATTCAAATGTTGATTTAGAGTCATTATATATCTCATATGAAGAGAAAAAAGTAAATTCTAATGATTGCTCGCAAGACCACGAATTAGAGAAATTTCAAATTTGCAGAAGGGTTGATGCTAAACTTAATGGAGTAATTTATGTTAAAGTATCAGATATAGAAGGAAATACAGCAGAAGATTCATATCGTGTTGTAGCACCAGCAGTAGATAATTTTCCTCCAAAATTTGATTTTATTGTAGGAATCAGAGGGTATGTTGATGTTATAGTTGATGGAACATATTCACAAGTTAATTTACAGACATTAAATATTGAAGTTGACTCATCAGCTGCATCAATTGAAGGTGATTGCTCAGAAAGACATGATTTAAATGAATTTGAAATTTGCAGAGAAATAAGAGCATCAGCTGGAAGTAAAGTATTTGCAGAAGCAGAAGATGCTAACTCAAATTATGCTAATGCTACATATACTGTAATATCATTACCTGATGATACTATAATTCCAACTATTGATTATAGACTTGAAAAAAGAGAGTATGTGGATATTGTAATTGATGGTACGGGAAGTTTTATAGATGTTGATAAACTAGAATTTTATGTTGATGGCCAAGCAGTAGAACCATTTTCTATGTGCAATAAGAGACATGATTTAAATACATATCAAATATGTCGTGAAGTAAGAGCATCAGCTGGGGCAGAGGTTAGAACAGTTGCTTATGATGAATTTGGTAATAAAGCTGAAAAAACATACATTGTTGAAGAAATACCCGAAACAGTAATCCCTGAAATTGAATTTATCGTTGGTAAAATTGATAGGGTAGATATAATAATAG
>CAYLKB010000098.1:0-2572 GCA_964384165.1 uncultured Methanosarcinales archaeon | reverse complement strand
GATGGAACTTAT
Source organism: uncultured Methanosarcinales archaeon (assembly GCA_964384165.1). Taxonomy (GTDB): domain Archaea; phylum Nanobdellota; class Nanobdellia; order Woesearchaeales; family UBA583; genus UBA583. The sequence goes on along the minus strand of CAYLKB010000098.1, from coordinate 2,560 downwards.
TCAGATGTAAACTTAAACACTTTAAATATAGAAGTTAACAATCAAAAAGTTGCAACAATGACTGATTGTTCATCTAGATATTCATTGGCTCCATTCCAAATATGCCGTGAGATTTGGGCATCAACTGGTCAAAAAGTATTTGTTTCAGTCTCAGATATGGCAGAAAACTACAGGGAAGCAACATATATTGTACCTAATTTACCTGAGGATAAAAATAGACCTACTTTTGTCTTTAAATTAGGTGACCCTGGTTTTGTTGATGTAATAATGGATGGTACTGGAAGTTTTATTGTTGAGTCTTCTTTATATGTAGAAGTTGATAAAACACCAACAACATCTATAGGAGATTGTGGAGAAAGACATCAACTTAACGATTATCAAATATGTCGTGAATTTCGAGCTGACGAGGGTAGTGTAATGCTTACTAGAGTTGAAGATTTCTATGGGAATGTGGGTGAAGATACATATATAGTCCCAATACTTGCTAACGATAATATAAACCCTGACATTGACTTTGAAATTTATAGAGAATATTATGTAGATATTATTTTAGATGGTACAGGAAGTTTTATTGATGAAGATACTCTCTATGTTGAAGTAGATGATGTAGAAAAACAAATTGTAGGGTTTTGTGATGAAAGATATTCATTAAATGAATTTCAAATATGTCGTGAAGTTGAAGCAACAGTAGACCAAAAAGTTTACGTTGAAGTATATGATGAATTTGGAAATAAAGGTACTGCAACTTACTTTGTAGACAAACCACCAAAAAAAGATACTGATGGTGATGGTGTCCCAGACTATGATGATAATTGTCCAAAAACATACAATCCTGACCAAAGAGACTCTGATAGTGATGGAATAGGTGATGCATGTGACTTAGACACTCCACTTATTTGTGATTATTCAGACCCTAGTGCAATTGGTGACTCAATCCCAAAAGTATATTTTAGTGGGACTGATACATTAACATTCAACTCATCTTGGTATGTTCAAGGTAACATAATGTACTCAGGAAATGCTGATAGAATAATTGCTCAAGACAAAGAATGTCAATTTGATGGAACTAATTTTTATTGTCCTGTTGAACTTAACATGGGAAGAAACGAAATAGTTGTAAGAGTTGAGGATGAACAAGGTTGTCCTAATGTAGGCTATATTAATATAAGCTTATTAGAAGAATATGGTCTTGAAGTTGAATTAATTAATTTAAATGGTCTTGGAGTCTACAGAATTGGAGATGAATATTATTTAGTACTTCAAGATGTACTTCTTGATGGTTTTATAAATCAAACGGCAGCTATTTCAGTACTTGTTGACGGAAAAGAATCATTATATGGCCAGAAATCAAATGAATTTACCTTAAAAGTTGACTTCTCTAATCAAATTGCTGGAAAGAACTCAGATGACTTTGAAGTATGGCTTGAAGCTGAAGATGAAAGACAGGTAAAAGGAATATCAAATAAAATAAGAGTAATATATGACAGATTCATAGAAGGAATTATTTCAATTGTTATTGGATAAAAATATTTCATCAGTATTTCATCATTAGTTTTAGAAATATAGATATCTTTTAAATAATATGAATTTACTAATCAAATATTCTAATATTATTGAAGAAATAAAAAACAATAATAATGTTAGTGCAATTATTTTATTTGGTTCATATTCAGAAAATAATATAAAACCTCTTTCAGACTTAGATATATGTATAGTTTTTAAAAAAAACTCAAAAAAAGAAGATAAAAATTATATTTTATCTTATGGTAATGATGAACTAGACATATCTGCAATAGAAGATTTGCCACTCTCATTACAATATAAAATTTTAAATTTTGGAAAATTGCTTTATCAAAATGAAGACATATCTTCATTAAAATATATAATTACAAACCAATGGTTTGATTTTAGAAGAATACAGGATAGAATGTATAAAAATAGAGGTTATAAAGGCCTAGAAATATAAAATGAAAAAAGAAAAGATTTATGCAAACTTTGAGAGTATTGATAAATATCTAAAAAACTTAGAAGAATTTAAGTTTAAAAATTTAAATGATTTTGAACAAAGATTTAATGATTATTTATCTGTAAGTATGTCTCTATTTACTATTCTAAATTCATGTATAGAAATTGGGGAAGTTATAATTGATTTAAAAAAATTAAAAATTCCATCAACATACAGGGAAATTTTTACAATACTAGGAATGAATAAAATAATATCTCAAGAATTAGCTGAGAATTTACCAATGTACATGAGACAAAGAAACATGATTGCACATCAATATGATGAAATTAAAATAGATGAGATTTATGATTTATATGAGAAAAGACATATATCGTTTCAAGATTACCCCATCCTTTATGGTGGGGCTAAACTTTAAACGATGACTAAAAATCCGTCTCGAAGAATTGCGTAATACCCCATCATTTATGGTGGGGATAGCAATTCTTAGGATTTTTAATTTATTTACTAAATTTATAAATGAGACTAAAAAAAATTTCTAATTGTGGTTTCCTGAAATTATTTCGCTTAGTAACATAATTCATTTTCCTTTAATTA
>CAYLKB010000097.1:0-6122 GCA_964384165.1 uncultured Methanosarcinales archaeon | reverse complement strand
AAATTAAACCCAACTCTAAAACAAATAAAAATCAATTCCAATTAATCTTTTTTGCCAGTATCTTTATTATTAGCATTAATCTCTTTTTTAACTTTAACATTAAAATAAATCTCATCCACAACAACCCTTGCAAAATAACTAATAGTTGTAGCAAGTGCAACGCCCAATATTCCCATAACCAATATCAAAGCTATACCAAGTATAATATTTAAAATAATCTGAAATATGTTCATAATCTGCAAATATTTGTATTTATCAAGAACATTATAGAGTGGGTTATAAAAAATGCTCCATAGTTTAAAAACAACTCCTATAAGAAGTATCTGCAATATTGCGCCCGCCTGCAAATACCCTACATCAAAAAACAATGAAATAAAAAATGGAACAATGAAAATTAAAACAACAGTCCCAATAGAACCTACAGCAAATAACTGCAATCTGATTTTATACAAGTACTTATTAATATAATCCATATTTTTAATATTCTTTGAGATATCTGGAAGATAAAAAGTATTAATTATATACATAAATGAAATTATTCCCTTAAAAACCTGGTAAGCTAGATTATAAACTCCAACATCAGCTAGAGTTAAAAAATGATTAATAATAATTGTATCTCCCCAATTGATAAAATAAACGGCAGTAAGCCCAAACATTTGCCATAAAGTAAAATCAAGATGCTTCTTAAAGAATTTACTATCAAATTTAAGAGGAAATATCAATTTAAAATCTATTTTTAAAATACTAAGTGCAAGAACCGAAACGCCTGAGAGAAAATAAGTTAGCAATATATTAGGCAAAGTAAAATCTAGAATTAGCAAATAAAATATTAGAAATAATCCATAATAAATACCAACTAAAGTATGGTCAGTTTTTTTATCTATTCCCATAAAATAATTTGATAGCAGAGACTTAATTGAAATTCCAACAAATGACAAATAAAGAAGGGCTAGAAGAGAATTTGAAATACCAACATAATTTGATATATAAGAGTTAAAAATTAAGAATATTAAACCAATAAGTCCAAGTGAAAAAGAAAAAAATATTAATTGATTTGAAAAACTCCTTGAAATAGATTTAAATTTTTTAATCTCTTTATTAGCAGATATTACAAAAGGAGTGGCTGATGCACCTAAAATAAGAGTTGTAGAAAAGAAAATTATCATCATTGATAGTGAGTAAGAACCATAAACCTCAGGAGTTACAAATTTTGCAATTAAAAGAGGAAAAAGAAAGACAATTGCCTCACCAACTAATTTTAAAAAAGTAAACTTCATTAACTTTTCATGAGACTTTATAAGACTGCCAATTTTATCGAGGTGTTTTTTCATATTTAATCAATACTATATAAATTTTTATCCTTGTACCATCTATATACTTCATATTTTCCATATTTTCCCATAAATTCAAGTTCTACTAAATATTGCGATAGTTCAGCTGAAGCTTTAGCATCCTCTAAACTATTAAGAGTAATATCTTCAGGAAGAATATCTCCATCACGCCTTACAATCCAACCTTCATCATTTTCCTTGATAACATCAACAGCATTTTCATCTATAATATACATATTATCAGCAATATCATAATCAATTCCATTAAACGAAGTTATGGTTCTGCCTTCATAAAAATCCATATCAAAATGCCATGCAATAACATTCTTAATTCTAAGCTCACTTGCAATTATTATATCATCTTTGGTAAAACCTGCTTCTTCTAAATATCCTAGTATATCATCATATTTCCAGTATTCAATACTTATAACCATTCTTCCATCTTCCTCAATGCTTGAAACAAGGACGTTAGATGCAATATATGTATTAACTGGATTAAATACAGTAACTGCAAAAATTAGAGGGATAAGTACAAAGACTGCTTTAATTAATTTATTTCTTGCAAATCTTGCGGGGACAGATATCATATATGAAATTGATACTCCAAGAAGTATCGTAAAGAATGGAAGTGCTGTGTACATATATCTAGCATACAAGAACTCTCTATGAGGTTCTGCCAAAAATACGAAAAATATTAGATATCCATAAAAAATAAAAAAAGAAGTCCAGACTACTTTATCTCTAATTTTAGCAAATAATGGAATTGCTGTTAAAAATAAAATAAAATACCAAGGTACTTGCATGAAAGAATACCAAAGCATAGGATGAGTAGCCTCAGACTGGAAAAAGAAAAACCACATTGGCTGATATGTAAACATGATTCTCTCATAAAATTTAAAAATGATAATTATAGCAACCAAAATAGTTGACATAACAATAACAGCATTTATCATTAGTGCAAGTTTTTTTTTATCAGAAATAATTGACTTTGCCTGAAAAATAATATCGTAATCAAAACCAATCCTTACAATAGTCGCAATTGCAAGAGCAATAATTAGAGAGATAGTTAGTCCTTTTTGTGTAATACCCAATATAAAAATAATTGCAGATAAAATAAAAACTAAACTTCCAAACATGAACATTTCTTTTTTAGTTTCAAGTTTTTTTGGATAAAACAAAATAAAATAAATAAAAATCAATTCATACAAGATATTTAATGAATATTCTCTAACATATCTTGAAAGCCCAATGGCCCATGGACATATTGCAAAAAGTAAAGACGATATAACAGCTGCCTGAACAGATATTTTTCTTGCAATAAAATATACCATTACAACTGAGAGAGCCCCAGCTATGACAAAAGGCAGTCTTGCAATAAAAAATGATTGTCCAAAAAAACTAAAAAGCAAAGCAAGCATGTGATTAATATATGGCTGGGTAGTATATACTGTTGAACCATGATCATTAATGGACATTGCAGCAATATAATGGTGATAGCTATCTCTTCCAGGACTTATAGATTCGGTTTCATTTACTCTTAAGAAAAATGAGAATGCTAAAAGTCCAATTAAAAACAATATGAGAAATATTGTTTTAAGATATTTTGGAAAAACTTTTTTCAATCTTTCATCATCTGTTTCTTTATGCCTATCAAAAGCTAAAAAAGAAAAAGTAACTACTGAACCTGTAAGAATGGAATATAATATAGGATGAATTTTTGAGAGAATATCAAAAAAATACAAATTGCTGGCAATTAAAACAAGAGCACTTGAAAAAAAAGAAATCAGAACAAAAGAGGCAGTGTATTTGGTGTGTATTAATTTATATGACGAATAACCAAAAAATAAAGCAGATACAAATGATATTATGCCTACATTTAAATAGTAATCAAGCTCAACTCCAACAAATTCTGAAACAAGTGAAATTATTAGAAGTATTGTTAAAACTTGCAGACTAACATTTCTTATATACTTAAAGACTCTCTGAGTCTTATCATTTGTTTTTTCATCATTTTTATCAACCATTTGCAAATAAGTTATATATTCAAATTGAAATTGAAAATGACAACAAATTATATTATCAAAATCAATTACTTTTATACTAGAGAAAAACTAGTTTTATTTATAAAAATATGTTTAGATCATTTAAAAATGCCTTATAAATGCAAAGTTTTTATTTAAATATGTTGTCATTGTCAAGGTATAATTCATTACTAAAAATGAAAGTGAATTAACTAATAATATACAATTTCATCAAAAAAAGTTAAAATGAATAGTTTTTATAAATTAATAATAGTAATTGCATTGATATTTTCAATGAGTATAGCTACATATTCAGTCCCGGTAATCCCTGGAGCAGAAGGATATGGAATAGAGACACCAGCTGGAAGAGGTGGTGATATTTACATAGTAGATTCTTTATCTGAAAAAGGGGATGGGACTTTAAGAGAATGCGTTGAAGCAAAAGGCCCAAGAGTCTGTGTTTTTGAAGTTTCAGGTACAATTACAATTACTGAAAACCTCAAAATTACAAATCCTTTCATTACAATTGCAGGCCAGACAGCACCAAGTCCTGGAATTACTATTCGAGGAGCAGGTTTTGAAATTGAAACCAGCGATGTTTTAATTCAGCATTTAAGAATAAGAGTCGGAGATAATTCTAATGGTCCATCATATGATACAAGAGATGCAATAACTATTGGCTCAGAATCAAAAAGAGTTGAAAGAGTAGTAATTGACCATGTATCAGCTAGTTGGGCAGTAGATGAGACATTCTCAACATGGTCATATTCAGGCGTAATAAAAGATATTGCAGTTTTTGACTCAATATTCTCAGAAGCCCTTTATGATTCTAAACATCCTGATGGAAAACATTCCATGGGAGCTCTTATAGGTAAAAATTCTAATAATATATATTTTGCAAGAAATCTTTTAGCATTCAACAATGCAAGAAATCCACTTGTAAGAGATGATAATAATCAGATAATCTTAGCTAATAATTACATACATAACCCTGGAGTTGGAAGCAAATCAAAAATATATTTTGGTACAAAAGGAAAATTAAGTATAGATTTTAAAACAGATGTAATATCAAATTATGTAGAATTACATCCTAATGATTATTCTACAAATACAATACATATTGATGAAGACTCGCATAATAAATTCACAATATATAGTAAAGATAATATAGGCCCAGAAATTGAGTCAGCATCTTATTCAGACACAGTTGAAGGTAAAAGCTCAAGCCAAGTAAATGTTAAATCAAGTTATGTTGCAGGTGGCTCTAAATATTCATATCTTGAAACAAAAGATGTAAAACAATATGTTCTTTCAAACTCTGGTGCAAGACCTATGGATAGAGACTCTGTAGATATAAGAACTATAAAAAATGTAAAAGATTCCACAGGAGAAATAATTGACTCTCAAAGTGAAGTTGGAGGATGGCCAAGTCTTGAAAAAAACAATAGGAAAGTAATTATTCCTGAAGAACCTAACTCTGATGATGATGATGATGGTTACACAAACATGGAAGAGATACTGCATCTTTATTCATATTGGGTTGAAAAAGACATCAACTCACATCCCGCTGACAATTTAAATGCACCAAAAGTAGTATCTGCTGATTATTCCTCAACAACAGAATCTGCAAAAATTACTATTGAGACTAATAAAATAGGTTATTGCCATTATTCTTATGATGAAGGTGTAAGCTACGGCAATCAACCAGGAAGATTCTCAACATCTCCAAAAACCATTCATGAAACAACAATTAATAATTTAGATGCTAACAAAGATTATACTATTTACATAAGATGCCGTGATGCAAATTACAATGAAATGAATACAGACTATAAATTTTCATTTACAACAGCAAAATTCCCTGAAGAAGAGGAAGAACCTCCAATTAAAACTGATAATATTCCAAAAATCACAATGTACAATGAAGACATAATTGACAAAGAGGGTGATTTCTATGATTTAAACTTGGAAGTTGAAACAGACAAATCAGGTTACTGTCATTATGATGATAGAAAAGACATAAGTTATTACAAACAACCTGGAAGATTTTCTAATGAGCCCTCAACATATCACACAACTTTAATAGAGAATCTTAAAAAAGGAGAAAATTATATATTTTACATAAGATGTCGTGATTTAGACCATAACGTTATGGAAAAAGATTATGAAGTGGTAATTGATGGCAAAGACACACAAGTATATGCAATTTATCATCCTCAAATTTTAGATTATCAATTAACTCCTATTGAGAGTACAACTGGAAAAGCAATAATGAAACTAGAAGTTGTAACAGATAAATCTGGATATTGCCATTACGAAGATGATAGCAGTATAAGTTATTACAATCAGCCAGGTAGATTTTCAAATGAACCATCAACAACTCATATAACAACATTTAAAGGTCTTGAAGACTCAAAAGAATACACATATTACATAAGATGTCGTGATTTAGACCATAATGTAATGGAGAAGGATTATGAGATTAACTTTAAAGCAGAACTTATAGAGCCTCCTAAACAATATCCAAAAATAATTGATTATTCAGTTGAACCTGTTGAAACTAAAGACTCAACAGCAAAAATGAAACTCATTATTAAAACTGATGAAAAAGGATATTGCCACTATGACAATGACAAAGGTGTTGATTATTATGACCAGCCTGGAAGATTTGATACAGACCCAACCACAACTCATGAAAAAACAATTAGCAATCTTGAGAATGAAAAAGAATACTCATATTACATAAGATGTCGTGATTTAGACCATAATG
>CAYLKB010000096.1:0-6235 GCA_964384165.1 uncultured Methanosarcinales archaeon | reverse complement strand
AACCTTTATATATTTTATTCTGCTTAAAACTTTTAAACTCCGAACGGAGCTATTATTTACAAAACTATTTAGATGTAAATCTAAATCGGCTTAGAAGTTTTCAACTATTTTCAATTTCTTTTACAAAAGGTAAATATTTTGGATACCATTTTATTAATAAGTATACTCAACATATTCACTATAATTACTGTCGTTTTTTAACTTTTAGTTAAAAGCCATTTCCATATAGGTTTAACTATTACCTTATAATCTTCAAATTCAAATTCTTCAGTTTCATCTTCAGTTAAAATCAATCCTTGAGACAAATTATATTTCTCCATTGCATCTTTTAATCCATTTAATTCTCTTTTTTTTGTATCTGGATTAGTCAAAGACTTTGTTACTTGAATTGCTTGAGTTATATTTAATCCTTCTTTTATTATAAAATCACATTCATTATTTTCATTATGATAATATATCTCTTCGAATCTTTTTATTAATTCTAAAAAAACTAGATTTTCATATATTCTTCCAATATTTTCACTAAAACTAAAACCTATTTCCTTTGCAAAGCTTATATCACTAACATAAACTTTTTTATTTGAGGAATATTGTTTTTTTAGAGAAGTATCATACTTATTTAATTCATATACTAAATATGTTTCTTTTAGGTATTCAAAATATTTATCAATTAATTCATAAGATATATTCAAAGATGTTTTAACTTTATTTAAATTAGTTAATCTTGAAATATTTGAAATCAAATATATTGCAACTTTTCTAATATTATCATAATTCTTAAGATTATATCTTGCAACTATATCTTTTAATATTATTGTTTCAAAATAATTTAAAATTTCTTTTTTTCTCAAAAACTTTTCTTTAGTTAGAATTACTTTAGGAAAACCACCAATCTCTAAATATTGATTAAAATATTTTTTATATTTTATTTTTTCTGTAACTAGTTTTTGTTTAGTTATATTATTTTCACCATTAAATTCTAAAAATTCCAAAAATGATAAAGGATAAATATTTAAATCTAAATATCTTCCTGAAAGAGCAGTTCCAAATTCACGACTAAGTAATTTTGAAGATGAACCTGTAATATATATTTTTTTAACTTTCTTTAATTCATATACTGTTCTAACCCATTTTTCCCATCCAGATACATTTTGAATTTCATCTAAAAATATATATATCTGTGTACTATTATTTACATATTCCTTATATACATCAAGAATTTGCTCAAAAATATTAGTATCTAAATCAGTTCCAAGCCTTGGGTCTTCAAAATTAATAAATAATATATTCTTAATATTAATTCCTTGTTTTAATAATTCTTTAATATGATTAATTAATAAAGTAGATTTACCACATCTTCTAATACCTTTCAATACAGTTATCTCATCTGTTAAATCATATTTTAATATATTATTTTCATAAAATTTTCTTGAATAATATTCAGATAATTCTTTATTCCAATAATTCCAATCATTTAAAACTTCAAATAATTTTTCTTTTTCCATAATATCTAATATATTACTTAATTTATAAAAGTTTCTGTATAACGAAAGTTTTTAGTTTCTATTTATTCTGTAAACAGAAACTTTTTAAAGAGTATAAATATTATACTGATTAGTAAAATAATTTGATTACTTTTAAATTTCTTATACAAAACCAATTTTTTCAAGACAACTAATTATATAAATTATCACATCTTAATTAATCTTACAAATTAAGAAAATATGCTAAAAAGTAAAATAAAAATTTAAGAAATTTTTAATCACTTTTGCCTTAAAATTTAAGTAAAAAGTATATACTTTAAACAAAATGCTAAAGAAAAATATTACTAAAAAAAAGGTTTTAATCACTCTTGATTTAAAACTTGTAAAACGACTTAAAAGGTCAAATAAAGCTATCTCAACACAGATTAATGAAGTTTTATCTAAACAATTTTTGAGCAAGAAAACCGATGATTCTCATCTTTGCATTTCTCCTTTTCGTTATCACTGCTAATGTAGTTCCTCTGGAATTCTGGGTTGTAGGTGGATGAACCGACTGCCGAACGAAGCAAAACGTAGTGACTGCATAAATCCCAGTCTTGGCGTTTCTATATTTCCTAAATAATAAAATTATAATAATCTAACAAAAATCAAAATTCTAAGTAAAAATATCAAAATTTAAAAATAAACAAAAATTAAGAAAAATCACTCAAAAGTAAATTTTAATCCTCTTAAATTCTTCTGCTCATTAAACTCAGACCTTACTGATAGCTTTACAATTTCTGAAAATACTATAACAAGTGAACTTATTACAAAAATTACAATCCAATCAAACAATTCAAGTGCCTCCGTCTCAAATATTTCCTGCCCAAATGGAGTATATATAGTAAGAAACATCAACACAAAAGAAACTCCCACAGCTAAGAAAATATAAACATTTGAAAAAAATCCTTTATCAAAAATTGTAGTATGCAATCTTCTGGCATTAAAAGTATGAAACAATTCAAATGTAATTAAAGTAGCAAAAGCAAAAGTCATAGACTTTTGATAGCTTCCAAGAGCAATAAAATATTCCCACATAAAAAGACCTAATGTTCCAAAAAGCAAAAAAGGAATAAGTATTATAATTTTTGTCAATATATAACTTGATAAAAGCCTCTCTTTAGGATTTCTAGGTCTTTGATTCATAACTTTATCATGAGTTGGTTCAATACTAAGTGCAAGAGCTGGAATTGTACTTGTAACTAAATTAATAAACAAAATCATCAAAGCAGTTAGAGGAAGAAATTGCGGACCTAAAATTATTACTGAAACCAAAATCAATGTAACTTCAGTAAAATTTCCAGTAAGTAAGTAATAAATAAACCTCCTGATATTACTATATACAGTCCTACCCTCCCTTACTGCTTTTACAATAGTTGCAAAATTATCATCTGTTAAAACCATATTTGATGCTTCTCTAGCAACCTCAGTCCCATTCTTACCCATAGAAACACCAATATCAGCTTTTTTCAAAGCAGGAGCATCATTAACACCATCACCAGTCATAGCAACAATTTCACCCTTTCTCTGAAAAGAATCAACTATTCTTAATTTATGTTCAGGAGTAGTTCTAGCAAAAATTGCAACATCAGAAATAACTTCATCAAGTTCCTTATCATTTAATTTATCAATTTCAAAACCTTCAAGAACTTTAGAAGAATTCTTATTTAATATTCCAAGTTTTTCACCAATATTCATAGCTATAAGTTTATGATCTCCAGTTATCATCACTATTTTAATACCTGCCTTTAAACATTGACTTACAGCATCATATACTTCATCACGAATAGGGTCTTCAATACCCACAAGACCTTCAAAAATATAATCCTTATTCAAATGAGACTCAATAAATTTTTTCTCATCATCAGATTTACATTCAATCTTTTTGGATGCAATTGATAAAACCCTAAGACCCTTACTATTAAATTCCTCAATTTTGTTCTCGAAATGCTTTTTAATTGCACTTGAAATTTCATGAACATTTCCATTATGATCCCTATAAAAACTACATTTACCAAGAACAATTTCCCCAGCACCTTTTAAAAAAAAACTATAATGCTTATCATCATCAACATTTTTATTTACAGTTATCATAAATTTCTTTAATGGGTCAAATGGCTCAATAAAAACTCTTTTATTTTGTTCTCTTATAACATTCTCATCCATTCCACAACTTTTAGCAAATGTAATAATAGCCCCCTCAGTTGGTTCACCAATCAAATTCCAATCTTTTTTTTCAAAACTAATTTCAGCATCATTGCACAAAACACAAGAATTCAAAAATTCTTGATTAAAACTAATTTCTTCTCTTTTAATTTCCTGCGAATCCTTATAAAAAATATTTAAAGGCTCATAACCTTTTCCCTTTGTTTCATAAATATGAGTCCCACCTACCAAGAAACTACTTACTCGCATTTTATTTTGAGTTAATGTACCAGTCTTATCTGTACATATTACAGTTGTAGTACCTAGAGTCTCAACAGAATTTAAATCCTTTACAATGGCATTCTGTTTAGCCATTTTTTTAATACCATTTGAAAAAGTTAATGTAAGAGCAAGTGGAAAACTTTCAGGAATTCCAGCAATAGCAACAGCTGCAACAAGCAAAATGCTAGTATAAAAATCATTACCTTTGAAAAGCATAATAATCAATAATAATAAAGTTACTGACAAAACAATATATGAAATTCTCTTGCTCATTAAATCAATCTTCTTCTGAATAGGACTTTTTTGCAATTTAATTTTCTCAATAGTTGTTGATACCTTACCTATAAATGTATTAAGCCCAGTTTCAACTACAACCCCAACACCAGAACCACCAGTAACATGAGTCGAACTAAATGCCAAATTTATCATATCTCCAATACTTAATTTCTCATTTGCTAAGGCCTCTACCGATTTATTTCTATCCTGAGACTCGCCAGTGATTATCGCTTCATTTATTTTTAATCCCTGAACTTCTATAATTCTCAAGTCAGCAGGCACAATATCTCCTCTTGAAAGCAAGACAATATCACCAGGAACTAAATTCTCAGCAAAAACTGACTTTTTCTTACCATCTCTAATAACAATAACTTTCTTAGCCGTTAACTTATTTAAAGCATTAATTGTTCTATCAGCTTTATACTCCTGAAAATACCCCAAAAAAATAGTCATTACAATAATTATCATAATTATAATAAATTCAAGTTCCTCGCCAGAAAAAAGAGCAACCAAACCTGCAGCAAATAAAATATAAATCAGCAAAGAATTAAATTTATCAAGTAATACCTTATACCATAAAAAATTCTTTTCCAAACTAAGCTTATTTTCACCAAAGTCAATAATTCTCTGCCTTACATCATTTTCACTCAAACCTTTTCTATGAGAACCTACCTCGGCCAAAACCTCATCAATAGTCCTTAAATGCCAGAATTTATCTTCTTTAACTAATTTCTTCATTTTTATTAAATTATTTTATCAAATTAAATAAAATATTATATATTCAGTTAAAAAAAAACATATTATAAATATTTGTGATTATTAATAAATCAAAATTTTAAAATAATAAGATTAGAAAAAATCTAATCAGCAGTTTCAGAAACAGGTTCTGAGTTTTCAAATACTACATCTACTGCCTGAGGTCTACCATCCCTTCCATCTTTTAATTCAAAAGTAACTTTAATTTCATCACTCTCTCTAACATCTTCCTGATCTTGAGGAAGTGAAGTGTAATGAACAAAATAATCTTTGCCATCATCACCAACTATGAAACCATAGCCCTTTTCTCTTTTATACCATTTAATTTTTCCTTCCATTTTAACTTAAATTCGAGAAGTAGTTAAAACAATTTATTCATAAACTATTTAACTATATAACTAAGTATATCTATCCATTTATATATTTTATTGTCGCCTATAATTTCAAATATAACTAAATAAATAGTAAGAAAAAATCAATATTACCAAAATAAAACCAACAATACTAACTGCTAATAATTAATAAAAATTAAATTATTCTGCAACAAACAGCACTTACACCTGCAGTCCCAACACCATAATCTGTACAACTATTCCCAGAAATACCCCCGGAACACCCAGTCATTTGATATGGTGAAGAACAAGAAACCGTAACAGAACATTTAGAATCAGAACCTCCCGTACACATTTGAGATTGACTTTCTACTGTACATGACAAAGTAGGAGTAGATGATACACTTTGACAAACTACATTACCATTTGAATCAATACTTCTAATTGCTTGTCCACTAGAACAAATCCCAGACACTCTCCTTTGAACTTGATTTACATTAATATCTGAACTACTCACGGTCCCATCCTGAATCTTCGAGGATGTTATTGAATTATCTGCAATTTTTGCATTTGTTACAGCCCTATCTGCAATTTTTGCAGTATTTACAGCGCCATTAGCAATCTTATCAGTAGTCACCGCGTTATTTGCTAATTTAGCTGTTGTTACAGCGCCATCAGCAATTTTAAGTGTTGTTACAGCGCCATTAGCAATCTTATCAGTAGTCACCGCATTATTTGCTAATTTAGCTGTTGTTACAGCGCCATCAGCAATTTTAGGAGTTGTTACAGCGCCATCAGCAATTTTAGGAGTTGTTACAGCACCATCAGCAATCTTATCTGTAGTCACTGCACTATTTGCTAATTTGGCTGTTGTTACAGCGCCATCAGCAATTTTAGGAGTTGTTACAGCGCCATCAGCAA
>CAYLKB010000095.1:0-6249 GCA_964384165.1 uncultured Methanosarcinales archaeon | reverse complement strand
AAGTTTGTTGTGATGAGATGCCCCCTGGTGTCAAAGTAGTCTCATTCGTAAGATCACTTATGGTTTCCTAGTACCTCTCCACAGACGATTTTCGTCTATCTCGCACCGCTTTCGAGTTATATTGTCATGAAGTTATTGGCCTTTGAGGTGTTTGAGTGCACACCTATTATCGAAATTGGTCTCACTCGATTCGCCCATGGTTTCTTATTACCTCATAATTGATTCCAAAAGCGTATCTGTAACGGTTTGGTGACAACTGGAAGGTGAAGTTTTGATCCCCTAAATTTCTGGTGTTAGGATGGCCCTCCCCCACTGGGGTCGAAAGAGGTCAGTCGATAACCGCCACGGTTTTCTATTAGTTAGTTAGTGTAAATGAAAGATCTTAGTCTACTCGTTCAGTCTAATACCCCTCCATTGACACTTTTCGTCTTTGTCGTGCCGTTTTCGAGTTATCTTTTGGCTGAAAAGCGTTTCGGAGTGCCACGACTGACGACATATGGAGCCATCGGCCATCGGTTCGTCGAACGGTAAAAATATTACTGCGCGACTGCGAATATCTATTGAGTATTCGCGAGAAGGCGCCATCGTATACTTTTTCGTAATAATTCCTGTATTCGATGGAATAACTGCCAGAATAGTCTCTAAACCTCGTGAACCTTTTATCAAGAAATGTGTCATATTCAATCAAACGATTTCTTTGTGTTTTCAATTGAACACCATACGTTAACTTCAAAAGAAACTATAGTGCTCACTGCTTTATAAGATCGTTCAAATGAAAAAAAATTTTGGTGCTAATGGCATAATGTGTTGATGTACCGAAATAGTGTCTCTCGAGTCAAACATCTGAATGTAAACGTTTACATTAATATCTCGAGGTCGTGACCCCTTGACCCTCTATTCGTCCTTTGTTTTTAGCTCGTTTCGTTTGTCAGCAATAGAATACAAATAGTGATAGCAATATCAGCACAACGGGACCTCAACTAACATAATAACAGTACTAGACCAGTCATCACAGAGGAGGTTGTTAACCCTCTATTGCACATCGCGCGACCATTTTCGTAACGTTATGCTGTCCATGGGAGGAGTGTTCATGAGTCCCCCTCCCATACTAACTTCAGAACGGTCGCGAATTTGTAAGAACTCGTTGATCACGTCAAGGTGGTGTCAAATTTTATTCGTTTTCGCTAGCCTACGTGGAGAATATTGAAAACTGTAATTTACGCATTGTATAACGAATTTTCTTTAAATTAAGCCAAAATGCTATTTTCGGCCATAACAGCTTATAAGTGGGGTGTAACTGATCAGAGTTTGAGAGATTAGCACGCAAGATTATGAATACCTGCATGATCTTTTGTTAGAATAAATGTTGACTGTATGTTTCTGAACAATATTTTAACCCCTTCTTGTCATAACTACCATTTTTATACCAGAACATACAACACAATGCCAATACGCGAAAAATGTGTATTAAGTGGCTAATTTCTACAAGAAAATGCATATTTCATACTGTTTTCAAGATATATCCAATAAATAAGTAAATATCTATGTATATGATATTTCGTACAGAGAATTGAATATTGAAAACATGCTCAACGTTTCAAATAAGACATGTTGGGGCATAAACCAGATATTTTAATGCAGTTTTCAGTAGGCCTTATTCTGCAGGTTTTTTGTCGTTGGTAGAAAAATACCTTTAGAACAAAACCCATTAAAAAAGTAATTTGGAAAAAATGGGGGCTCTCAAAGCCCCATCCCTCGGGCAGTAGAGGGTTAATCACTAACGTTATTTGTACAAGAAGTTGCGTGAAACAGGAGCGCGCCATCACTTGCAAACAAACGGTGTGCGTAAAAACAAAAACCTCTTCAGACATTTTAAGCATATTCATAATAGCCAGTAATCAATGCAAAACCTGCTGGAGATTGATATGATTTGACGCACAGTAGTCAAGAAATGTGTGGATAGAATAACTCAACAACAGTATAAGATAGACACTCAGGCACTACAACACCTTATAATATAGACACTCAATATCATAAATAAATATAAAATTTAATGAAAACAATGGACAATAGAACAGTGGAAATATCAAACTGTAAAGATATCACAATAACGCAAACAAGAACAGTGAATGTGTCATAAACAGACACAGTAAAGAAGACTAAAACACAACTACAAACCAGAAATATTTGAACTATAAACTGTTATCAACTATTGAGTAGCGAGTTCAAGTCGTTCAAAGACTGTAGGTAATATTGTGGAATTTGTGTTTTGAACTCTACTTGAGACTGTTTTTGAGATACTTCATCAAGAGTTGAGAATCCACTGAGAACAAGTAGCGACTGGAGACCGCAACGACCAGCTAATTCAATGTCGGTATCCAACCTGTGTTAGCACATTTGTACATGTTACACCACCCTCCTTGGACCTTTACCATGACTATCACCATTCCTAGGACCCCAATGACGCGCACAGCGGATGTTCTTTTTTCTACCACTTCCTTCTCCCCACTATTCCATCCTAACATGTCCTATACATTCCTTATCCTCTTATCACCATCCCATTTTTTCTTATCACCACCTACCTTCCACTTTATTCCCTCCTCCTCTTCCACTTTCGTTTCCAGGACACGAAGCAGGTCCTTCATCCTGCAATCTCACCCAGTGGGGATTGAAGTTGAAGCCGATTAATTTACAATTTTATTGCAATCTGGTGGTTGTAGAGGATGTCACAGCAGATTGTTTCCATTAGATTGCCGTCTTTTCTAGGGGGTGGGGGTAACAACAAATCAAGAACTAGAGGGTGTTGCCCTACTGTACCCCATGGATATTGTCACTGGACTAACAGACTTCAATGTATAAGACTACCCTGTAGAATTACTACATGAAAACACTGATTGTACTCCGGGCTGTAGTCAATAAATCAACATATGTGTTGGAACTGTCAACAAAATAATTGAAAAACAAACAGCAACAATTTTAATGAATTGATGACAAAACAAAAAACACTGTGGACTTGATGCAGCATGATGATTCAGTCATCGAAATGGGTATAGAAAGTTTGTTTTTAGCCCCCCCCCATGCTATAGTTGCAAGCTACTTTGCATAGGATGGGCTATTGTTACAGCCCTGTCTGTCTGTCTGTCGTCGGTCACACTTTGTATTCTGGCCAAATAGTGCTACTATTAATCACTAATAGTAATAAATACCCAAAACGAGCAAATCCACCTTAAACTTCAACCTACGATGATCCCTAAGGTTCAATCTGGGAAGTCTGAATTTTGGCACAAAAAGAAAATCGCCTGTATCTCTGACAATCATTGTTATTATTACTCACTAATTGGAAAGCACATATGGGCTTTCAGAATTTGTAAGTTTTACGTTGCTATGGCAACTCTGAATTGCCAAAACAGCGATGACGTCACTTTCGGCATATGGACAGATGTCAATTTCGAGGGAACGGTGCACGCTAGATGAAAAGTCACACCAGTTATGGGAAATCTTTCATAATCTGCCACTTTTAACAGACTACGACGCCATCTAGTGGTCGCAGCATCGATGACGTCATTTCCGGTTCACATCAAATGCTCAGTAGCATGGAAACGGTACTAGATAGGCAAAATTTCGTTAATACTGACTAATAGGAAACAACATACAGGCTTTCGGAATTTGTAATGTTTACATTGTTAGTGGCTCAATCAGCAATGACGTCACTTCCGTTACAAGTTTCCAGAAAACGGATCCTCCAATGCATCGGTAGGCTTTAATTCAGCCGGCTCGCTGAGCGACCTCTTGCTGCTATTTCAATCATTTGTTTGTTTCGAGGCCTAAACGAAACATCGTTCATGACATGGTGGGCTACGGCTTTGCGGAGGCCTAGTCCTAACTCAGCTGGCTATATCGGCCTAGGAATAGCCTAGGCCTCAGCCCAGCTTATGCACTGCCTACAACATTGGGTTACATATGCGTTCACTTTATCAGTCTTGGAACAGCATAGTCGAAAGGAGGTTTTTAACGTGTATAACAATATTTTTAAAAAAAATTTCACAATTATTTGTCATTTGAACATAGTGCGATAAATATTTGGTTTTAATTTCAAACGGAATTCTGCATATTCCACTGGCGAGGTAAACGAGAACTTCTCAACTTTGACGTTATTGTTCGTAACCAGTTGTAGTTCTATTAACCCATTTGTGCCCAATGTGCACTTTTGGGAACAGGAAATGGCTGTTAAATGTGGTTGAAAACAAGCTGTTTGTGCTTCAACATTTCAGGCTATAGACAAGTTATAAAAATCCAGCTATGTTCTGATGCACTAAATAACATGTAGACTTTTTAACCATCTCTAAATCTCCGACATCACTTCCTAGATCTAGTACAATGAAAACATCGGTCTTTAGTTGTCGTTACAGAAATGATTCTCTTAAAATATCACACCC
The DNA here is from genome assembly GCA_964384165.1 of uncultured Methanosarcinales archaeon. Taxonomy (GTDB): domain Archaea; phylum Nanobdellota; class Nanobdellia; order Woesearchaeales; family UBA583; genus UBA583. The sequence continues at coordinate 1,813 of CAYLKB010000095.1, read as the reverse complement.
CCTGTCAACCCCCACCCCCACAGAGTACAATAATGAAAACCACTCGCTGACTGACCTGTCTCCGACCATCATAGTTCTCGAAGGTTCAATCTTGTAATGCGACATGAGAACATCAATTAGCGGTTGATTCGGTTTACCACAAATATCATTTGGTTCTCGCTGGCTTGCTGTACGAATGAAGGCTATGACGGACCCCGCTCCTAGGTAAATAACAACCATTTTTAGCTCATACAGGCTGTACGAACGAAGGCTTCGACATACACCGGTAAGTAAGAACCATTTTTAACCTAGATATTACTGAACAAAGATTGCCCTCTTACTAACTTATGTAACACAACAACAGTGTGTTTGAAACAGACAAGCAATCTAAGAATGGCTTTCAAATCCCGACGTCAATCGCTTTGTTAACAAGTAGACATGAAAGATCTTTCAACTCATCCAGATTGTAATTGAACACAGTGTGGTCTCAATGTCAATAGGAGGCATGCACAGTGTTAACAGCCGGCTTGTTGTCTAGACAACGACTTCACCAAAGAGCCGAGAATTAAACCCAGAATCCATTTCACGCGTCTGTGGAAGTCTGAGTAATGAAGTTTGATACGTTATAACAAACTAGAGTCCATTTGTTTACCACCCTGGAATCACTTATAGCAACTAGAGGTGTACTGATAATAGGTCGATAATAGGCTGAAGGCGATGTATTTTTCTAAATAATTTTCAACAATGTGCACAAAAACCCAATGTATAGTGATGTATTTATCATTCGATATCAAGTCAGTCGGCAGTCAATCGGAATTTTCATCTCAATAAATCGTCACGTAAACAAACTAGAATACGACAAAGATTTAACTGCTCAATCTAATGTGTAAACTAGTAAGCTGCACAATGAAAACTAGGCAATATAAAGTTGCAAGACCATCTTGGGGCTGATTTTTTGTTGAAACAATGTGTTATGAACTTTTGAAAACAGACAATCGGTATCGGTCGATTGTTTGACAACGATAATCGGTCAAAGTGATATCGGTGCATCTCTAATACAGAAATGATATCATAGAAAACATATTTCATTGTGGTGGTTACAAACCAGGCATGATGCGGTTATTAGCAAGGGGAATTCCGGTGTCCGAATTTGTTGCTAAAAATAGACAATCCTTGTTTTGTAAATAAGTGACGGCTTTCCCGGCTTTGACATAGTTGATGTCTAGGTCAAGACCACAGACTACACATTTCACCTGTTTCACATTTTATCCACAAGCTACTTTGTTAGCTAGTACTAGGAAGAAGGCCAAGAAATCATACATGACCGGTTGGCTTGTACATTGAGTGGATTAAAAAGTATAAATTATCAAATGGTTTAAAATATTCCTCACTCCATTTACGACATGGGCCGTACTTTGTTCAAATTGACCAATCAACGTTCAGTCCTAATTATTGTGGAACCGTACTTCATAGGACTGAGGTAGTTCGTCATTGAAATGAGATGAGATGAAAACTGGACACTAGGCAGTGACACTGATAGTTGACAGAAGACGTGTGAGAAATGATGTGAAATGAAATGAACTGACATCGGGAGTTATGAAGTGTCGTAATAAAGACATACACAGATCGACTAATTCTACAACTTACTGTGCAAAAATAGGCTGAAAAAAAGATTAAAAGATGAACTTTTAGGGAACCTTCTATTTTTTTCTGGCCTATTTTACACAAAGTTCTCAGACAGCCTCGGTATCCCAGAGGTTAACGCACTGGACTATCATGCCAAGGGCATGGGTTCGAAACCCGCTTGGTCAGTTTGAGATTAATATCTCGGGCC
>CAYLKB010000094.1:0-6275 GCA_964384165.1 uncultured Methanosarcinales archaeon | reverse complement strand
AAGATTACCCCATCCTTTAGGGTGGGGCTTAACTTTAAACGATGACTAAAAATCCTTAGGATTTTTAATTTATAAGTTCTAAAAATAGCCATTTCAGCAAAAGTTTTATAATTATATATAATCTATTAATAATATGTCATATATAATAGAAAAAATTATTCCAAATCAAGATGAGATTAAGCAAAATCTTCAAGTAACAGAAGATATTTTAAAGTTAGTAGAAAAAGACAGAAAAGAGATTTGTGATATTATCGAAGGTAAAGATAAAAGAAAAATTCTTATTCTAGGACCATGTTCAGCATGGCCTAACTTGGCTGTTATAGAATATGCAAATAAAATAAAACCAATTGCAGAACTTGTTAAAGACAAAATAAAAATTATACTAAGAGTATACACTCAAAAACCAAGAACAACTCTTGGCTGGACAGGCCCGGCAAATCAACCAGACCCATTTTCAATATCTGATTTAGAAAAAGGAATTATTTATTCAAGAAATTTGATGATTGAAATACTAAAAATTGGATTGCCAATAGCAGATGAAGCGCTATTTACTCACAATGAAGGTTATTATGATGATTTACTATCATGGATTGCAATTGGTGCAAGGTCATCAGAAGACCAAGAACACAGAATATTTGCATCAATGATTAATCATCCTGTTGGCATGAAAAACCCAACTTCAGGGGATTTAGATATTGCAATAAACTCAGTTATTGCGGCTCAGCACTCACATGTTTTTCTTTTAAATCAAAAACAAATTAGAACTCTTGGGAACGCGCATGCTCACTTAGTATTGAGAGGAGGAAATGGAAAATCAAATATTTTTTATGATGACTTGAATAAAGCAAAAGACAAATTATTCGAAGCTAAAGTGCAAAACCCGTCCATTATAATTGATTGTTCACATGATAACTCAATAGACCCATCAACAGGAAAAAAAGACCCTCTCTTTCAGCCCGAAGTACTCTTACGAGTAATGGAGCATATAAATGATAATAAAGAATTAAAAAAAATAATAAAAGGTTTCATGATAGAGAGTTTCCTCAAAACAGGAAACCAAAATCTAAAAATAGCAAAAAACTTAAATGACTTGGACCTTACAGGACTATCAGTAACAGATGCCTGCATAGGAATTAATGAAACCAAAGAGTTAATAGAACAATTATACGAAGAACTATAAAACAATTAAAAAAATATGAAAATTAAAAACATTTTGTGGGATATTAACGGTGTTTTAATACAGGATTTATATGAACTATTATACAAAGAAATCTCAAAAGATATTAAAATGGATTTTTATGATTTCATGGAATCGATAAGATCAGATGAAATATTAATGGAAACAGGCAAATTTAATGAAGAACAATTAATTAACATTCTAAATGAAAAATATAAATTAAAAGAATATAATATTGACCTTAAAGAATACTTCAAAAAAGGATTTGTAAAAAATGAAGAGATATTCAATATTATTGATAACCTAAATAAAAAAAATATTTCAAATCATCTTATTTCAAACATTGGAAGTCAAGGTGCTAACTATCTTCAAAAAGAACTAGAATTTGATAAACACTTTAAAATGCAATTTCTCTCATGCAATATTTTCATGAGAAAACCTGACTTAGAAATATTCTATCATGCATTAAATGAATTAAAAGCAAAGCCAAATGAAATTTTATTCATTGATGATAAAAAAAGAAATACTGACTCTGCTAAAACTATTGGAATAAATACTATAACATATACTGATAACACTAATCTTAAAAAAGAACTTGCAATATATTTGAAATAAAAAGAAATAATATCAATATTAATAAAAAATCTTAATTCTGAGCTATCTCTGCAAGAGGTCTTCTTGAATTTTTAGACTCAAAAGCTTCAACTACTTTGCTAGCATCTAATGAATTCATTGTAAGAAATGAAAACTTCTCACAAACTTTAACATCATCTACTTTTCCAATTTTAACTTTTGTTTCTTTTTCAATAAAATTAATCAATCTTTTTCTATCCATATTATCTATCCTTCCTCTTGCAATAAATAATCTTGTAGTATCATTAGCGTTAAACTCTTTTCTACTATTATTATTATTATTATTATTATTTTTACTATTACTATTATTATTAGACATAATTGATGAGTTTCTATTATCCCTTTTTTCATTTAATTTGCTAAGCAAAGCACTAACAACTTTCTCAGGACTTCTTTTCTCAAGTAATTTCTTAGCAAGACTTATATGATTATCATCCTCATATTTATCAACATATTTGCCTAACTCTTCTTCCATCCTTTTATCTTTTATTTCAGTTACTTCTCTATCTGAGACTATTCTGCTTGGTTGAATTTTCACATTTAATACTCTCTCAATATCAGAAATCCTTCTCATCTCACCAGGAGTAATAATTGAAACAGCTTTTCCTTTATTTCCAGCTCTACCAGTTCTTCCTATTCTATGAGTATATGTTTCAACATCCTCTGGCATATTGTAATTTATAACATGGGATAAGTTTTCAACATCAATTCCTCTAGCTGCTACATCTGTTGCAACTAAAATATTTATTTTCAATTCTCTAAATTTCTTTAATATCTTTTCTCTATTATTTTGGGCAATATCTCCATGAATTGAGTCAACTTCGTGACCTTCTTTTTTAAGAGCTAATGCAAGATTGTCAACATCTGCCTTTGTTCTGCAAAAAATTATTCCATAAAAAAAGTCTTCCAAATCAATTAATCTTGACAAAATTGAGAATTTCTCAGATTGTTTTGCTTTGTAAAAACTATGTTCAATTAAATTATTTGTTGAAAGTTGTTTTTTAACTTCAATTATAATTTGATTCTTCATATATTTCTTAGATAACTTAATTATTCTATCTGGCATTGTCGCAGAAAATAAATAAACTCTTCTATTTTTTGAAGAACTATCAAGAATTAATTCTATATCTTCAATAAAACCCATCTTAAGCATTTCATCTGCTTCATCTAAAATAAAATATCTAGCCTCATTTAATTTCAATTCTTTTCTTTTAATTAAATCAACAACTCTTCCAGGAGTACCAACTACAATATCAACACCGGACTTTAATGATTTAATTTGAGCTCCCATAGGGGCACCACCATATACCGTTAAAATATTAAGTCTTTTTTTTCCTGAGAACATGCTTAATTCATTTGTTACTTGAAGAGCAAGTTCTCTTGTAGGTGCTAAAATAATTGCCTGAGGTAATTTATTATTATTATCTATTAAATCAACAAGTGGCAAACCAAAAGCTCCAGTTTTTCCAGTACCTGTCTGAGCAATCCCAATAATATCTTTTTTTTGTTCAAAGATTAAAGGTATAATCTTTGCTTGAATCTCACTTGCAACCTTATAATTTTTTGCTGCAATTGCATTTAGCGTAGAATCGCTTAAATTTAACTTATCAAATGTAATATCCATTTTTACAACTTTTAGAATTAATCAAATAAAATTTAGAAAGATTTTATCTTTCACAAGTATCTTTCTAAATAAAGAAACGCCTATATTCTTTAATTTTTATAAAACACTCAAAATTTCAAATTGACAAACTCTAAATAAAACTAATTACACATAGTTTATAAACCTTGATATCAATATTATTCATTTAATTTGTTTGAATTACATATGTTTTTAACTTCTAAGAATAATTTTGCTGTAAGAATTATTCAAAGTCAATTCAAAAAAAACAAGTAAAAATTTTTGTGGAACATAAAAAAATATAATTTGATATTAATTTTAATTGATATTTAATTTTAATGTAAAATTCATAAAAGGAATAATTTTCAACAATAGAAATTATAATAAAACTTATTACTATAAATTAACTGATGAAATATGTATTTTTATTACAATTAAATTAATTTAAGGCAAAATTTAAAAACATTTGCTCAATCTTATCATTGTATGGTAGAAACATTAAACCTTTATAAAAAGTTTAGAACAAGAATAGAACATATAAGAGAAAGAGACGCAAATAATAATCGAAACAGATATTCATTTTCAAGCCCCCTTGAATACAATCCAAAACAATCATCATTAAGAAATCTTGAAAGAATGGCAGAAGAAAAAATGATCCCTTTAAGCCTAGCTGATGTTCTAATTATTAATAAAGAAATACTAAGAGGTAGAAAATTAAATCAGCATAATTGCGAAACTGTCTTAGATGAATTTTCAGAAAAATTTTACCACCCAGGTAATAAAGAATATAATAATTAAAGTTCTATTTCAATTTCATTATTTTTATAATTAATTTTCTTTACAAGCTTTGATAATCTTACATCATTTTTTATTTTATCAATAACATAATCCCAACCCTTATCTTTAGCAGCCTTGTTAATAGAGACAAGCAAATCATCAATAAGTGAATAGTTTTCATAAATCTTGTTTCCAATCTCATTAAAATTCTCAGACTCAAATAATATATCCTCCTTTTGCTGTAATTGCTTATCCAGTCTATTATTTAATTTTTTCAATTCTTTATCAAACAATGTTGTATCATTTTTTTTTTCTTCCTTAAAATTCTCAAAATATTCTTTAACAGCTGTGTTGAAAGAATCACACTTTTTAATTATATTCATAGAAGAAGACTTAAACTCAAATGGAAAAAAATCTTGGGGGTTTTTATTAATATCATCTAAAACTAAAAATGCATCAATATCTTTATCAAAAATCTCTTCAATATTTTTTTTGATAATATTAAAATCAAGCTCATCTATTTTATTTAAGTTTTTATCTACATTAGACAATAAACATATCTCCTCGGCAAATTTTCCTCCCATGCCAAGTTTAATTGCAAGAAACTTAACAATTGAAAGTCCTGCATTCTCAAAATCCATCTTAAATTTTTTTATATCAACATTATGAGGATTAATATCTTTAGATGGGGGTAACTCATAAATATCTTTAACTTTAATACTTCTATCCTTGAAATTCTTTCTTTCAAGAGCATTTTTAATTTTCATTTCATTATCACAAAGAATAATATTGCCTCCTGCAAAAAGTTCTAAAACTAAATAAAAAGTTTCAATTTTATCCTCAATTTTCTTCTCAATTGCAACTTTAAATATTCTCTCATTTGGAACCTGCTCAATAAAGCGAATAAAACCATTTCTTAAATATTTACGAAGATGAGCTATAAAACTATTGGGGTGCAAACTATCATCTTTCTCAGTACCAATATAAATAAATTTTGAAACCTTATTAGTAAGATAATGATGACCTTTTCCTGAAACATAAATTCTAATATAAAATGTTCCATCTTGAAAATAAAAATTATCAATTCTTTGATTAGAAAGCAGAGCATTAAATTCCCTGCAAAGAAAATGCAAATCCATAGATGATAGTTGTTTCATATTAATTTAAATTTAATAATGTTTATAAATAATTTGCTATTTTAATTTAATATGATAAAAAAATCAATTTTTGATTTCAATAATGCCCATCATCATTAATTCTAATTTATACTACAACCTATTTTAATATTCTATTATATTAATAATTTCAGATTATTAACTTAATAAAAATTTCTTTGATATTGTCTTTAATAGGTTTAACTCCTGATGAAGACTTAAAAATTTAATATAAAAAATGAAAAAAATAGAAAAAACACAAACAGACAAGAGAAATTTAAGCATAGAAACATTATTTTCTGATGATATAACAAGTACTATCTCAGAAGGCCTTCATCTCTAGGCTATGCAGTATTAAAGTACCTCAAAAAACAAAATATTTATTTTTGTCCAAAAATTCAGGACTTAAAGAATACATTGACAAAGCATTAAATGAGCTTGATTTATCAAATACAAAAAATTTAGAAATACTTCAAAGAAGAGGAGAAGATATACCATACCTAGTTGATTTGCTTTACACAAATAGAAAAATTGTATCTATTGGAATAACTGGTGATGATTTACTTGATGAGTATAGACTTTCTAACCCACAATCATCACTTGAAGTAATTAATACTTCTAATTGGGTTGATGAGAAAGCTAGATTTGGAAGGCCAGTTTTGGCATTAATTGGAAAAATGGATGGATACTTTTCAAATGCAGATGTCTTATTAAATATTCAAAATTACCAAGGAAACTTTGGAGTTCCTAAGAAATATGCAAATACCTGTATTAATTATTTAGAGAATTTATTAAATGAAGAAAAAAATAAACTAAGCAAAAGAATTATTCAAACTAATGGTTCTGTTGAAGAAGGCATAAAACTTGGCTTATATGATAACTGCATAGATATAGTATACTCAGGAGAGACTCT
>CAYLKB010000093.1:4849-6401 GCA_964384165.1 uncultured Methanosarcinales archaeon | reverse complement strand
AATCATAATAAATTATAATTTCCAGACTTTATAAAACTACTTCGGATGAAGCCTTAAAAATGGCTCTGTCTTAGAATATCATTTTTTTAATGGTGTCGATTACTTGTTAAGATATTTTTATTTTCTAAAAGTCTATCAAAAATTCATTTATAACTTATAGGATGTCACTAAAGACTTTACTATCATAATTAATTAAATAAAAAATTAACAAAAATTAAATATAAATAAAATATAAATAAAAAAATGAAAAATGAAAAATATAAATATTATTCTCTAGTAATTATGCATTTCTGATTATCTGCAAATACTACCGTGTCTTCAAACTGCGTTACAATTGATGAGTCCACTGTTGCTAAAGCATCATATTCATAAATATTTTTGTTTGATTTGAGAAATTTAAGTGCATATAATACTTTTCTTTTATCAAAACCCCCTTCAAGGCCCAGAGTTTCTCGACATTCTTTAACTAGCCATCTTTTTGAAAATGGTAAATGTGGAAAATTTTCTTTAATAAAATCAAGTACTTTCTTTGCTATAGGGTCTCTTATTGGTTTGTGTGAATCAAGATGCAATATATTTGAATTAAAAACACTTTTAACTTTTGGTTCTCCAGTAGTAAAGAAAGGTTCAATTGCAAGTTCCATACCATCTTTTATAGTCCTAGTATCTAAGTTCTTATAATTAGGCACACTAAGGCCGCAATGCAAGTTATTTTTTGAGATTTGATGGCCAGACAAATTATGTATCGTATTATATCCTTTTTTCTTTGCAATAGAGTCTACAATTTCACCGATATCTTCCATTTTTACACCAATATTAACGAAGTCCATAATCCTATTTAATCCTTCAAGATTAGCATCCATTAAATCTTTATATTTATTAGTACCTATTTCAATAGTAAAAGCATTATCAGTAATAAATCCATCATAACTGACCCCAAAATCAATTTTTATAACATCTGACTCTTTTAGTTCATAATCCTCATCAAATATTGTATAATGTGCTGCCATATCATTAACACAAACAGTACATGGAAATGCTGGTAAATAACCATTTGAAAAAATTCTTTTTTCAACATAATCAATAATTTCTGAAATTTTCATTCCTTTTTTAGGCATTTCATAAACTTCAGTTCTAAGTAGGTGTGTAAATTTTCCAAGTTTTTTCAATAATTCTAAATCTAATTTTTCCATTATTATTACTTCCCTATCAAATTATATAAACTTTTTGTTGTATTGACCTGTTTTAAAATATTAATTATTGATGATGCATTCGTAACTTAATATCGTTTTTATGATATATAACTCTTAACAATTTAACATAATAATTTTTAGAAGTCATCAAAAATTTGGTTTACACTAACAAATATCCACACAAAAAATCACTAATGATGTTCTATTATGTTATATATAAATTCTTATTTCTGATATCATTCGTATTTCCCAATAAAACAGTTTATTGTGAGTCCAACAAGGGCATTAATTGCATTATTAAGATTTTTAGTACTTAAAAAAAAAAAAAAAAAAAAATGAAATGCGGATTTATAAAATAA
>CAYLKB010000093.1:0-4839 GCA_964384165.1 uncultured Methanosarcinales archaeon | reverse complement strand
TTGTCAGTATTTGTATCATTCTTATCAGTGTCAAATTTTAACTTATCTCCAAGATGGATTTTATTTACTTTTCCAACCCTTATTCTAACCAATATTTGTTTTGAATGCAATTTTGAAATTATTTTACTTAAATTAGATTTTGTAAGTGATGGCATATGGTTTAATATGTCATATTGAGATATCCCTTCATGCTCTTTAATAATTTTTACTACATCTTTCTCATTATCTGTTAAATATTTATTAGTTAAATCAATGAATTTCTGTTCAGCAATCTTTTTATCATCATCTTCTTTTTGAGGTTTTTTAATTTTATTTTTCACAAATTGTTTTGTAGTATTATTTTTGTTAATTTTAGTTTTTGTTTTGATAGTATCATCAATTTGTGTTGATATTTTCTCTTTTATATTTTTATTTGAATTGTTTTTCATCAATGCATCTTTAATTATTACTATTTTACCATTTTTTAAAAATAGTCCAATTAAAAAAATTAATGCAATGATTAAAACAAAAACTGAAAATCCTATTATGTATATTGGTCTTAAATAAAAAGGCAAAGTATCATCGGGCATAATAGTTTGCGGATTAAATTTAACAAGATACAATTGCTCATTCTCAATATTTGTACTTGACCATACTAAATCTTGAGTATTTGTTATATTAAAATCTCTTGGAGATATAATTTCTTTTTCACCAAAATCTCCTTCAATATTAAGTCTGAAATTCAATGTTTCAACAAGAAAATTAAAATTTTGATATAAGGAAAATTGTTGATTATTAATAACTTCATTTGAAATTTTTTCGGATTCAAATTTTACATATATAATATTGTTTTCTGTAAACTCAGGTCTGAATATGTAAAAATCCCCCGCAGTATTATAAAAAACAGGATTATCATTCTTGTCAATTGAATAGATTATTTTAGAATCGCTTGGTTTCTCCATTGAAAAAGTTTTATAAGAATCGTCCTTTGAAAATAAAAAAGTGTAAGTAAAATCAGTTTTCTCATCATAAACATCAACTGTAACATTAACAGTTGCTGCAGTTCCAAGATTAATCATAAAAAGGACTAATGCAATAAAGAAAACTATTTTTTGCATAAATTAACTAGATTGACAATATTTATAAATTTATTGGAATTATAATTAATATGGTTAAGCATATTGGCTTTATTATGGATGGTAACAGAAGGTATGGTAGGAAACAAAATTTAACTACTAGACAAGCATATCAAAAAGGTTTCGTCAAGTTTCTTGAATTTGTAAGTTTGCAAGTAAAATACAATATTACAGAAACTAGTTTTTTTGCATTATCAACAGATAATTATATTTCTAGAAGTATAGACGAATTAAATGCATTATTTGATATAATAAAGGAAGCCTCTGAGAATGAAGAATTAAAAAACTTTTTCATAAATAATAATATTCGAATATCAGTTAGAGGAGATATTGTTTCTATGGAAAAAAATGAGAAAAAAGATTTTTCTAAGAAAAAACTTATTGGAGATTTAAAGCAAGCATTTGAGAGTATAAATGAAAAAATTACTACACCAAAATTCTTTGTAAATTTAGCAGTCAATTATGATGGTCAAAAAGAAATAGTTTATTCATTTAAAAATATTTTAACTAAAATTGAAAAAGGCGAGTTAAATGCTAAATCAATTAATGAAAAAACAATTAAGCAAAATTTATGGTTTAATGACTCATCAGCACCTGATATTATTGTGAGGCCTGGAAATGCACCAAGACTTTCAGGATTCATGCTTTATGAAAGTGAGTACTCAGAAATATACCTAACAAATAAATTGTGGCCAGAATTAAATGAAATGGATTTTATTGGCATTATTGAATGGTTTAAGTCAATTAAAAGAAATTTCGGGAAATAATAAAAGAAAAAAATAAATTAAAAAATATCATAAACAATTAATAAAACTTGTTAAGATATTTTTCAACTTCTTCAGAAGAATTACCAGCATTAATAAGAGCACTTTTAATTGAGTCTCGAGGATATTGGGCTTTGTATTTCTCTATATAGTTTATTATTTTATCATTGCTATATTCTCCTGTCTGAGAACTCTTAAGCACTTCATGATAATCCATTTCTTTCTTCATTTTAACTCTTTTTCTTTGATTTAAGAAACCAATTGGAACAATAATTACCAACAATGCTATTAATATTATTTGAAGAGGATCTAATACCATATTTTAATCATTATTAAATTCATTTATATATTTTATTTCCCACTAATTGATTTCAAAACCTCAATCATCCTGTTTGAGAAGCCCCATTCATTGTCGTACCAAACAACTAATTTTAATAGATTGCCTGCAACAATATGTGTTGATAGAGCATCGACAATCCCTGAATGATTATTTCCAATTATATCAGATGAAACTAATTCTTCTTCAGAGTATTCAATAATACCATTTAATTTTCCTGTAGATAATTCTTTTAGAAATTGATTAACTTCATCCTTGTTAGTATCTTTTTTCAATTCCAAATTAATATCAGTTACACTACCAGTAATTGTTGGTACTCTGTATGCTATACCATGGAATTTTCCTTCAAGTTCTGGAATTAATTTAATAACTGATTTTGCAGCACCTGTAGATGTTGGGACTATATTAAATGGAGCAGCCCTCCCCCTTCTTAATTTTTTATGACTAGCATCTAGTATTTTTTGGTCGCCCGTTACTGAGTGGACTGTACAGAACATACCCTTATTAATACCGAATTTCTTGTTAATCTCATTAACTATTGCTGACATAGAATTTGTTGTGCATGAACCATTTGAAACAATAGGGGAACCATCATAATCATCATCATTAACTCCCCTTACAAAATAAAAACATTCTCCATCCCCAGGGGCAGAGATTACTACTTTTTTAGCACCTCGTTCTATATGAATTTTTGTTTGTTCAGAATTTGTGTATATTCCAGTACATTCAGCTACAATATCAACACCATAGTCTTTCCATGGAAGTTTGTTAATGTCTTTTTCTTTAATCACAGGAATAATTTTATCCCCTATTACCAAATTATCCCTATCTATTTTTATTTCATATGGAAAAATACCTTGAGCAGAATCATATTTTAAAAAATATCTAGCAGACTCAACACCACCTAAGTCATTAATTACAGCAAACTCTACATTTGGGTCATTAAATCCAGCCCTAAATATCATTCTCCCAATTCTTCCAAACCCATTAATGGCAACTCTAATTTTTCTGCCTGTTTCTATCTCCGCCTTTATTTCTTTTAAATCGTTATTCATATAAGAATCAATAAATTATTTAATTATAATAATTTTTCATCTTTTTCTAGTGATTATATGTTTCATTAGTATATTTTAACTAATTAATTTCTCAATCAAGTCTTTTATCTTTATATCAGCAACATTTTTTGATTTTGCTTCAAGATTAATTCTTACAAGAGGTTCAGTATTTGATTTTCTTATATTAAACCAATATTCATCAAATTTAAAAGAAATACCATCAATTTCCATTTCTATATTATCTTTGTATAAATCCTTGAGTTTTGATATAGCCATTTCAGCAGATTTTACCTCAATATTTATCTCTGGTAGTTTGTAATACTTTTTATATTCGCTAAATAATGATGAAAATATTAATTCGTCTATATTAATTAATTCTTTAGCAACAAATTTTAACATATATATCAGTGCAATGTCCGGATTGTCAAAATTATGAAAATCTCTGAAAAAATAGTGTCCTGAAAGTTCTGCCCCAAACAAACATGAGTGTTTATCCATATATTCCTTATAAAAAGCTCTTCCAACCCTTAGAAGTTTAATATTAAGATTTTTTTCTTCTGCCATTTCACGAATACTTCTAGATACTCTTAAGTCTACAACATAAGAATTATTCTTTTTAGAAAATTCATCAATAAACTTATTAATAACATAATCCCCAATAATTATATTAAAATTCTCATCATAAAATACAATTCTGTCACCATCACCATCAAAAACAGCAGTAAAAGCAGTACTTTTATCACCATTAGTTTTTAAATAATCTCCTGCAATAAGTGGATTTGGCGAATGGTTGGGAAATCTCCCATCAGGAAATTTATTGTATGCGACATAATTTAATCTTACCATCTCCAGAAAATCAATAAGTGCTACTGATGAAACACCTGAGGAGAAATCTACACCAAATTTTATAGATTCTAGAACATTTCTTTCATTCTCTTTAAGATGCATATTATAAAAATTAAATAAATATTTTGAATATTCATCACAGGTAGAATTAATTACAATTTCATTTTCCGATAAGAGTTCATTCAAAGACATTGATTTAACAGAATCATAAATAAAATCAAAATCACCTGCTTTATTGAAAACATCTTTTTCAATATTATTCTTCATTTCCATCATTCCGTTCTTTTCATCAAAAGAATTTCCCTTAAGTATAAATTTAAACCCATTATATTCTCCAGGGTTATGCGATGCTGTGATCATAACTCCAGTATTATTCTCATCATTTAATGAAAAATAGAAATTTGGAGTAGAACTTTTTCCCAGATATATTATTTCACTACCTGCATCAATTGTTCCTTGCATAAAGAATTTAGTTAGTTGTTCATATGACAATCTCATATCATGCGCTACTTTAATTTTACAATCTTTTGCATTTTTAGCAAAATAAAAACCTATCATATATGCATCTTTCTCAGTAAGGTCTTTGCCGTAAATACCTCTGACATCGTAAGCTTTGAATATACCCATAAATGTTTTTCATTAAATGCTTTTAAATACTTTACTATAATAAAGCTCCGTTCGGAGTTAAGTAATATTTAACAAATATTTCTTAATCTGAATAT
>CAYLKB010000092.1:0-6465 GCA_964384165.1 uncultured Methanosarcinales archaeon | reverse complement strand
AGTCAGGATGTTTATTTTTTATGAAAAAGTTTTATTCTGCGTAAGTCCTGTTATTTTAAAGAAAATTTTATAATTTTAGTAAAAAAAAACCCTCCTGATTAGGAGGGGTTTTTTTAGAATTGATTAAATCATACCCAGCGCTCTTAATGAAGTAGGTGCCAACGAGGTTATTGCTGAGAATGAATCTGAATTTGCATACACACCCGGGTTACTAAATATATTGGAAGATGAAGATGAAGTTGAACCGCCACTTAACATATTAAGTAATATGGTATGTTTGCCAGATGTATTATATAAACTGTTAGAACTGTTTGAGCCTGTTGCTTTTTTAAGTGCAAGTGCTAATAATAATTCTTTTACTGCATCATTATCATTTTCATCGTCTGAATTTTGTTGTTTGTATAGCAGCTCTTGTTTAAGTCTGGCCATTTCTTCTTCGGCTCTCATTTGTTTAAGTTTTAACTCTTCCTGGTATCTTTGTTGTGCTTCATGCTGCTCTATTATATTTTGTATTAACTGGTTAATAGCTGCTTCATCCTGTGCTCTAGCTAGGTCAACCATTTTATTTGGGTTATATTCTTCTATTTGTGATTTTAGATTTTCAATTTGTGGATTATATTTTTGTTCTATTGTGCTAACTTTATCATCATAGCTATTGTTTTCATTTTCTATATTATTTTCTAATTTGACATCAACTTTTTTTATATCCTTATTTATATTTAAATCAACTTCTTTTTTAACTATATCTTCTCTTTGATATTCTTGAACAAATTCATTAATTTTCATTTCATTCAACATTTTCATTTCTTTAGACGCTCTGTCTGGATCGCCAGGTTTAATTTGTTCTTCGAGTTCATTAATTTTGGAGTATTCTTCGTTTATTGCTTTTATTTCGGTATTATGTCTTGATATTTCTACTGCTTTTTTAGAAGCTGTTTCTTTGTCAATATTAGAAAGTTTATTTGCTATATCTGAATCAACAGCGTTTGTTGCTTTTTCTTTATTGTCAATTACTCTTATTACTCCACGATATTCTGCTCTATCTCTATCCTGTATATCTTCCAGAGCATCTTCGAGTTCATAGTCACTTTTTATAAGCTTTCTTTCAAGATCTCTTATTTCACTTCTATAATCATCCTTGACATCATCAGTTTTATAATTATATTTATCTTCAACTTTATCTATATCTCTATCTGCATCTCTATTTATATCTTTAGTGTCATTAACATATTTCCATTTTGCGGATGATTCTATATGCTTCTCTTTTTGTAGTAATTGTTCATATTTAAAAAATTCATTCTTCTCATCATTTGTTAATGAATTGTGGATATCCCAACATCTTTTAATATCATTTTTTTGATTAAAGATTTCAAGATACTTTTCAGCTTTTTCTTTATCCAGACCTTTTATAGGAGAGCTGGTGTCGACTTTTTTATAAGTTTGCTCTGGTACTCCCCAGGACATATATGTTGATTTTAATTCATCTTCTTCACTATTCCACTTAAAATCCATTCTGCTAGTATCAACATGTAATTCCTTGCCTTCAATCCAACTTAACTTGAAATTTCTATCCTCTATAGAGGTTGCTGTATATTTTCCGTTTTCATAAGTGATATTTAATTTTCGCTCTCTGGCATAAGAATAAAGTTCTTTATCTATTTGTGAGCCATAAGTCACTTCTATATTTTTGAATTCGCCTTTTTCTAATTCACTTAATTTTGAAATAGCGTTAAGTGCTTCAATTGTTCTTTCTTTATCTCTTTTATAATCCCAATTGGTACTAGTCACTTCTAATTGTTTCATATAATTAGACATATTTTTTGAATTCATATCCAGTGGGTTCATTTTACCGTATATTTTTTTATACTCTTCAGATACGTATTTATCTTTATTTTGTTCGATTTTGTCGAGTTCTTTAGTTCTAGCTTCTTCTATCTTGGCGATTTCATCTGTTTTTTGAGATTCAATCTCATTTAATTTATTACTTAATTCTGCTTTTTTAGCATCTATTTCTTTATTTGTTGATTCGTTTTGTTTATGGATATCTTTATTTTTATCTGCTTCTAATATTTTTGCTTCTGCTTTTTGTTGTTCATGTAACTCAGCTTCTATCTTTTCTATTTCTTTTTCAATTTCTTTTCTTTCATTCCAGTCTTTTGAATTATCTAATTGTTCATTTAATTCAATTAATTCACCGAATTTCTCCATACCTTTTGAAATATCAGGTATGTCTTCGCCGAACATTTCTTTGTATTTAGCTTTTACTTTGTCGTCAATTTTGACTTCAAGTGCTTTTTTCTCTGTATTTGAATCTTTTTCTATTTTATCCAGGTTTTTATTGTGTATATTGTCTTCATTATTAATTTTGGTTTCTTTTTCTTTTTGTAATTTTGCTATTTCTTTATTTAATGATAAGTTTTCATTTTCTGTTTGCCTGTCATAACGGGTCTGTTGCGTAGCAACTGTCCTGCTTTGTGATTTTTCCAATATTTCTATAGCATTGTTTAATTCTTGTAAAACTGCAGGATTTTTTGTGTTTTGGTATTCGAACTTTAATTCTGCTATTGCAGAATATGTATATTTTTCGCTTGTTGTGAAAGTTTTATTTTCTCCATATTTTTCAACATATAGCTGTTTTTCAGCTTTTGTCCTGTCTGCTTCAATTTGTTCTTTTTCTTTTATATTAGCGGCTTCAAAGCTTGAAATATTATTATTTTTTGTAGTTTCTGCTGCGTTTAATTCGTTAGATTTTTGTGTTTCTAACTTTGTTATAGCGCTAAGTGTTTCTTTATTTTGTTTTTCATAAGTAACATCATATTGTTTTTGTTGATCAGCTGTAAGTTTTTGTTCAATAGAACCTAATTGTTCATATAATTTAGATACATAATTTTGTTTTGTTGCGTTATTGCCGTTTATTATAATATCAGCTTTTAAATTTGCTATCTGGCTTTTAATTTGTGAATGTTGAGCTAAAAGCTGTTGAGCTTCCTGTTGTTTAATTAATGCTGCCTGTTGTTCTTTTGTCAGCTCAGGCACTTTGGGAGCAGCCTGTGTCGGGTTTCCGGCTCCCATCATTGACTGCATCATATTCATAAACTGAGCCATCATATCATTTGGGGCTGCCTGTTGTTGAGGTTGTTGTAGCTGTTGAGGTTGTTGCATTGTTCCAGCCGCTGACATCATACCCATCATCATTCCCATCATTTGCATCATAGCATTTTGATTCATACCGCCTGGCATTCCCATTTGAGATTGTTGGGGCGTTCCCATACCCATTTGCTGGTTTGCCATAGCTGCTGCAGGTTGGTACATTAAGTATTTATTTACTAATGGTCCGACGTTTGCTGTGAACATAAATTTTATCCCTTTAAATCTTATTTTCTTAGTATACTATATATTTATAAAGTATATATTTGGTATTAAATTGCTATTTTATTAATTTATTATTAATTTTTATTAAATATGTAATTTTGCATCAAATTTTAATTGCCACGCTAATAGTTTTCACAACAATTAAACTTTTTTAAAATATTATTGATTTATAAGAAATTACAATTTTATTTTCAAAATTTTCATTAATTAATATTCAAATATATTTATTTTTTTTAATGTAAAATTTTATTAAGCATAACATTTAGTTGTCTTCAACATAATTACCAAAACAACTAATATATTTAATTGACTTTAAATAACTGCTTGTTGTTATTCTGTCAGAAACTTCTTGTTCTTTTTTTCTATTATTAATAATCTCATCATTTGTACTATTTAATAATTCATCTCTATATGGTATACCTGCCCTGGTATTTAAAATACCTATTTCTTTATCTGACAAACATTTTTTTATAAACTCAGACTTTTTATATGCTATTGTGCCTGTAGTTTTTTTCCCTATAGGTTCAGTAACACCAATATAAAATCCTGCTTCTTTTAAAGCTGATCTTACCGGGGCAGCATTACTGTATGTTGTAAGGTTTCCGTTTTCATTTAATAGGCCATAAAGTATTTTAAAGAAATCAACTGTCCATAAAACAGGCAATTTGGAAGGTGTAAAAGGGTCATGAAATATAAAATCATATCCAGGTATTAAACTTTGAATACTTTGCCTGGCATCAGCAATATAAAATTCTGGCATTATATTATATTTAAAGGGTTTTATGTCAATACTCTTTCTGGATGAATGAGTCCGATAATATATATTATGTAATTTTGAGTTTAAATCGGTTTTAGATAATAAATCATATTCCGAAGGAATTAATTTTTGAATTTGAGGCATATATTGTATTGCATCATTCATATAACTTTTTAATATTTTATCTATTTTTATATGCTGATTTAAGCTCTTAAAAAATATCCCGTTTATATTGCAATCAAAACATTCATTACTAATTATGGTTGAAAGTGATAAAACATAAGGGTCATTTTCCAATGCAGTAAGAAATATATTTATTTCGGGATTAATTTTTAAAATTTCATCTACCGCAGTTTTAGAATTGTAACCAAGCCCATAACATACATCCAGAATTTTTACACTATTATTATTTTGCGCATATTCAATTAACCCTGAAGGAACAATATATTTATTTAATGCCTCGGTATATGCACCAACCCTGCTGTGATAAACATCGTTAAATTCCATGTTATACAGACTAATTGTATTATCATTAGTTTTTATTGGATAAAATTTCATTGCTTTATATCTATTTTTTATAATTTTAAATCAAAAGTACAACATAATTATTTGTTACAACAATTATTTAAGCGACAACTATACTTCCGCAATTTATAAACCGGCCAACAGGCCGGTTTATAAATAAAAATTTTATATTAAACTATGCGCTTATTGATTTATCTAAGCTAATACCTTGCAGTAACAGCTCAAGTTCATTACGGGCATTGTTCAACTTTTTGTTTTCAGGGTCTAATTTAAGAAGGCTTTCAATCAATCTTTTGTTTCCTTCAAATTCAACTTTTTGTTCAGAAAAACTGTTGACATTTTTTGCATCACTATTATTTATAAAAATATTATCAATATTAACTTGTCTGGTCTCAGGTATTGTAAAATCAATAATCGGTTTGTTTTTAATTGGATTGGCAAATGGGTTAATTCCGTTCATTGTGACCTCCTTAGATATTAAATCCTGTTTATTTATATATATAAAATTAATATCAATGTAAAAATTGCTGAAAGTTAATGTTTACTTAATTATTGCGTAATGTTCATTAATAAACATAATTGTCCTGGCAATTATTAAAAAAGCAATTATTTTTTTAATTAATTTTGGAAACAAAAAAAATTTTCTGCGTCTGGTTATATATTACTTTTAAATTTATTTAAATATGTATCAAAAGGAGCAAGTTTATGATTATAGCAAAAGTTAAGTACCCATATAAAAAAGAATGGGAAAAAGATATGGGTTATGGGCAATCTGCGCCAATTACTTTCCAGAGCGAAGAAATAGGTGATTACAAACAATATGTAAGCGCAACAGATCCCCAAAAAAACTGGATCAGGGAGCTTAAAAAAGGTGAAAAAGTTACTCTTGAGCCTAATCAGTTTGGTAATGGCTACATAGTAAAACACATTGAGGTTCAGGAAAATTTAAATAACCAATCAAATGAGTATGACCAGGTAAAATCAAGCGCAAAAATACTGGGCAACTGCGTTAAAGAAATTGAAAAAGAAATAGCTGATGCGCAAACGGCTTTTACAAGCGAAGATGTGCGCAGCCTTGCTATTTCAATGTTTATTCAGTTGATGAGGTCAAAGAAATCAGGTTATGAATATTCTGTAAATTAAGTGATTTTGATTTAATAACAAATTCTCTTTTTGTCTCATCCAGATAATTAATTTCTATATCTATTCTATCTTCAGGCAGATAATCAGGAGAAAACTCCGCCCATTCTATTATGGTGATGGAGTTTTCTTTATGAGTATATTCAGTTAGCTCGTCAATTATTGTCATAACACCTTCTTCCTCCAGCCTGTACAGGTCAAAATGATAGAGATTTATGTTTTCTGAGCGGTATTCGTTCAAGATAACGAAGCTTGGGCTGGTAACTTTTTCATTTATGCCGAGGTGTTGGGCGAGGGCTTTAACAAATGTTGTTTTCCCGGAGCCAATATCGCCATACAGACAAATTAAAACGCTTTTATCATCAAGTATTTTAGCCAGCTGTTCAGCTAGTTTATCGGTGTCTTGAAGGTTATCGGATATTATTTTTTGTATTTTTTCCATAAAAATATTTTATATTAAAAATTTTACTTTTTATATTTTTTCAAGATCTTAAAAGTATTTGGATATATTTATAGATTAAAATTTTTAATAATTGTAACAGAATTTATATAAGATGAAATTATTATTTATTATTTATTTTTAAAATAGACTGAGAAATTCGGACAGGGTAAAAGAAAAATCATGTTCTTTCGATAAGGAAAAAAAGACGAAAGGAAGAAAGCATGAAAAA
>CAYLKB010000091.1:0-6581 GCA_964384165.1 uncultured Methanosarcinales archaeon | reverse complement strand
TCTAACCTTTATATATTTTATTCTGCTTAAAACTTTTAAACTCCGAACGGAGCTCTTATAATTGTTGAAAATGCTACTAATTATAAAACAGAAGACTTTTGGTATGGAGTGTTGGCTATTATATTTTTTATAATCTCAGCAATATTATTTACTATTGCATATTTTGCAAGAAAAAAAGATAAATTTTGGACTTTCTTTATACCAATGATAATTGCAATTGCTCAAATGGTATTATTGCCTATTATTTTGTCTTTGTTTTTAGGTTACAATTATTTTGAATTTATTTCAATACTCTCTTTGATAATTGGGGCTGGGACATTAATTTATTCATTTATTGTTTTATGGAAATATGGTAATAGAGAAAATAAAGAAATTAAAACTGAACTTTCATTATTAATTACTTATATTTTATTAATTGTTGGATTCATATTTATTATAGTAATATTTGATGAAATTAGAATAATTGAAGAGAAAGTTATTTGGCTTATACTTTCAATGTTATTGTTATTAATTCCTTTTGGTAATTATATTGGAAATATGATTAGAGAAAGAAATAGAATGATTGTTCCAATGTTACTTGTTATATCATTATTTGTTTTTTTACCATTTTTAATTTTAATGCTGTCTATGAGTATTGGCCATGCAGATAATTTTGAAGGCGCCTTAAATGCAAGAGTTGAAACTGATAAAGGATTACGGGTTTATGATAATGGAATAGTAGAAGAATATAGGGATAGCTCTTCTTCAAGTAATAACGATGAACCACGTGTAAGACAATTTTTCCCAGAAACTCTTTATGTAAATCCACAAATTATTACGGATAGTAGCGGAAAGGCAACTCTTACAATACCTGTTGCAGATTCAATTACTACTTGGAGAATGAGCGTTCTTGCAAATTCTAAGTCAGGAGAAATTGGTTCAACAAACTCTGATATGTTGGTTTTTCAAGATTTCTTTGTTGATATTGATTTGCCTGTTGCAATAACTCAAAATGATGAAGTAAGTATTCCTATTGCTGTTTATAATTATTTAGATACTAATCAAGAAATAAGATTAGAACTTAAATATGAGAGTTGGTTTGAGTTAGATGATGAAGCAGTAAAAATAATTACTCTTAATAAAAATGAAATAAGTGTTGTATATTTTAAGATTAAAGCAAAAGATATTGGAAAACAAACCTTAACTGTTTTTGCATATGCTAATTCAAAAAGTGATGCTATTGCAAGAAGTATTGAAATTCTTCCAGATGGAGATGAAGTTAGGACTTCTATTAGTGATAGATTAGATGATACAATTGAAAAATCATTTACAATTCCAAATGATAGTATTGAGAATAGTGAGAAAGTATTTGTTAAAATATATCCTGGAATATTTTCACAAATGGTTGAAGGTTTAGATTCAATGCTTAGAATGCCAAATGGTTGTTTTGAGCAGACTTCTTCAACTACTTATCCTAATATATTAACTCTTGATTATATGAAAGAAACTAATCAAATAACTCCAGAGATTAATTTTAAGGCAGAAGAATATATTGGTATTGGTTATCAAAGACTTCTTAGTTTTGAGTCTAAAACTGCTGGAGGATGGACTTGGTTTGGCCCACCAGAGGAAGCAAATATGATGTTATCAGCTTATGGGTTAATGGAGTTTTATGATATGAATAAAGTATATGATATTGATGAAGATATTATTGATAGAACTCAAAAATATTTAATTTCAACTATGAAATCAGATGGCAGTTTTGAAGTTGAAGGAAGATTACATACCCAAGGATTAAATATTGCAGAAAAATTAGATTCAACTTGTTTTGTAGGTTGGAATTTAGCATATACTGGTTATGATAAATTAGATTCTACAAAGAACTATATTAAATCAAATCTGAATTTAGAGTCTAGTGAAAGTTATACTCTTGCTCTTTGTGCTAATGCAATGGAATTTATTGATAGAAAAGATTCATTTACTTTTGAGATATTAAAAGAATTAGATAATAGGGCAGTGAAGTCAAATAAAATGATTTACTGGGAGGGAACTTCAGACCCATACTATAAATCTTCAGTTGGGGCAACAGGAAGTGTGGTTAGTATTGAGACAACTGCTCTTGCAGCTCTTGCTTATATGAAAACAGATTATAAAACTAATGATATTTACAACATTCTTAATTATCTTGTTAGTGAAAAAGATTCTTATGGAAATTGGCAAACTACTTATTCAACAATACTTGCACTTAAAGCATTAATTCATTCATTAGGAGGAGATGGAGAAGATACTGATGCTGTAGTTGAAGTATTTGCAAATGGAGAAAAAGTTAAGGAAATTACTGTTAATGATGAGAATTTTGATGTTCTTCAACAAATTGATATTACAAATTACATTAATGATGGCGAGAATGATATTAAAATTACAATAAATGGGGAAGGAAATTTATTTTATCAAATTGTAACTTCATACTATGTTCCTCGTGAAAATGTGAAAGGCCAAGTGCCTCCAGAACCACCAATTATTGATATAGAACTCAATTATGATAAAACACAATTAAATGTTAATGATATTGTTGTTGCAAATGTTACTGCTAAATATTATGGTGAAGGATTTGTTAATAATGCAATGCTTGATTTAGGAATACCGCCAGGGTTTAGTGTTGATTCATCGAGTCTTGAAAAAGCTGTAAAGTCAGGCATTATTCAAAAATATGATATTACTGGCAGACAAATTATTATTTATTTGCAATATCTTGACAAAGAAGGGATTAATTTAGAATATAAACTTAAAGCAAAATATCCTATCAAAGCAAAAACTCCTGAATCTAGAGTTTATGATTATTATAATCCAAGCGTTGAAGATTTTGAAGAACCTGTAGAAATTGAAGTTAATTAATTTTTTTATTTATTTGTGTAATTGTTAGTTGTTCTTAAGAAATATTATATTATATTATTTGAATTGAGCATCAAGTTCTTTTAATATAAATGTTAGTCTGTCTGTAAGCTCTTCAATTCGCTTTTCAGTTGAGCTTCCTCCTTGATGGCCTGATTTTGTTTCAACTCTTAGAAGAATTGGCTTTTCAGCTAATTGATGTTTTTGTAATATTGCTGCAAATTTATATGAATGGTACGGGACTACATTATCATCGTTGCTGCTTGTCATTATAAGAGTTGATGGGTAATTGTTTTCTTTTGCATTATGATACGGAGAGTATTTTATTAAAAATTCAAAGTCTTCTTTTTTATCAGGGTTTCCATAATCTGCCATCCAGTCCATACCGCACCCATATTTGTGAAAGTTTATCATATCCAAAACTCCAACTACTGGTACTGCGCATTTGAATAATTCTGGTCTTTGTACTAGGCATGCTCCAACAAGAAGCCCGCCATTAGAGCCTCCCATTATGCAAAGTTTTTCTTTTGAGGTTAATTTGTTTTCTAATAAAAATTCTGCTGCTGCAATAAAGTCATCAAATACATTCTGCTTTTTTTCAAGAATTCCTTGTTTGTGCCATTCTTCTCCAAACTCGCCACCACCTCTTAAATTTGGAATTGCTATAACAAAACCCTGCTGAAGAAGTATTGCATTTGCTATGCTAAAAAATGGAGTTATATTTATATTAAATCCCCCATAACCATAGAGAAGAGTTGGAGTTTGTTCGTTTAATTCTAATTCTTTTTTGTGAGTTAGAAACATTGGAATTTTTGTTTTGTCATATGATTCATACCATATTTGTTTTGTTATATAATCTGAAGGGATAAAATCAACTTGGGACTTTTTGAAAGTTTGTAATGATTTGTTTTCAAAGTTGTATTTTAATATTTCATTTGGATATGAGAAAGATGTAAAAGATAGATATAAATCTTTTTGATTTTTATCATAGCTTAAATTATAAACTGAACCTAGACTAGGAAGTTCTATGTCATTTTGATATTCACCAGATAATGAGTAAATCTTAATTTTTGAGGATACAATTTTTAGATATTGACATACTATTAAATTATCGCATACTATTGTATCTTCTAATACATAATCTTTTTCTTCAATTATGGTTTGCCAGTTTTCTTCCTCAAAGTTTTCCCAGTTAATTTTAATAATTTTTTTGTTTGGAGCTTTTCTGTTTGTTATCATATAAAGAAAGTTTTGATTGCTTGAAATTATTTGCGATTCATTCTCAAATGTGTCAATAAATATTTTACTTTCATAGTTATTTTGCAAATCAAATACAATTACTTTATTTAAATGATTTCCAAAGTTTGGATATAGACATAAAAATCGTTTATCTTTTGTAATTGAGATTCCATAAACAACTAGTGGATTTTCTTTGTCTTCATATATTAATTTATCTGGTTCATTTGTGAATAATTTTCTGTAGTAGAGTTTACAATATTTTTTTGCTTTTATATCTTCATTTGTATCATCAAATTTTGCATAATAAAAACCTTTATTGTCCCAGACAACCTTATGATATCCTGCACCATCATCAAAGAGTATGTCTTTAATACTTTGCGTTATTTCATCTTTTGTTTCGATATCAATAACTATAATATCTGACCACTGAGAACCAGCATTAGCAATTGAATATGCCAGATATTTTCCGCATGGTGAAAATGATAGAGATGAGAGTGAACTAGTTGAATCATTTGAGAAAGTATTAGGGTCAATAAATATTTCAGGTATGTCATTTAGGTTTTTTTGTCTCATAAGAACACTTTGATTTTGAAGTCCTGAATTAAAAAAATAATAATAATTATTTCCTCTTTTAAATGGAGCAGAATATTTTGGATAATTCCACATCTGTTTAAGTTTGTCTTTTACTTTATTTTTTATTTCAATTTTATCAAAATATTTTTTTGTAAATTGATTTTGAATTTCAATAAAATTATTTACTTGTTCTGACTTTATATTTTCAAGCCATGCAAATTTATCAGTAATAATTTTGTCATGAATATTATAGCTTTTTTCTACCTCTAAAATTTCTGGAAATTTCATTTTAATATTAATTAATATTTAATTTTTTTATATTATTTTGCATAACAAAAAGCGTGTACTTTCAATCAATAGTAACTAACTATTTAAAAGCTCAAAAGAAAATTTTATAAAGATTTTAAATTTATGATACAAGTATGGCAGATAATAAAAAAAAGAAGACTGCTAAGAAAGGTAATTTTTCAGCTAAGAAAACTAATGCAAATGTTAGTTCTGAAACTGATAAAAAAATTAACTCAAAAGCAGTAGCCCATAGTCATTCACATAAGGCTGCAAAGAAAAAAACGCAGACACATCATACACATGATGAACAAAATGCTAAAACTCCATCAGAGAATGTAACAGAACAAGCTCCAGCAGATTTTTGGAAGAATATTGCCATAGTACTTATTGCTCTTGCTATTTTACTAATTGCCGTAATTGCTTTTATGGTTTTAAGTGATAATGGCTCTGGTGATAATAATAATCAGAACCAGAGTAATATAGGACTTAACAATACTGACTCAAATCCAGATAATGGAGCAAATGAAAATCCAAATAATAATAATAATAATAATGCAAATCCAGAAGATGAACCAGAGTTATCATTAGTTATAGTTGAAGACCCTAATTGCGCTAACTGCGAAGTTGACTTTTTTGTTGACCAGATAAGCACTAATTTGTTTGGCAATATGAAAGTTGAAAAAATTGAGTTTGACTCAAATACAGGTGAATCCTATATTGAAGAACTTGGAGCAAAACAATTACCAGTATATCTTTTCTCAAGTAATCTTGAAGAAAGAAGTGATTGGGCTGAATTGCAAGGAGCATTTTTACTTGTAAATATTGATGGAAATGATTATTATCAATTAAATCCACAAATTGTACCAAGTAAAATCTTAATTGAAGCACCCCCAATAACTGAGACTGCTCTTATTATAGGAGATGAAAATGCACCTGTAGTAGTTTTTGAATTTAGTGATTATGAATGTCCTTTCTGTGCTATTGCAGAAGGTAATGAAGAAATGGTTGCAAGTTTTGCAGCTCAATCGGGTGGAAATTATGAACCTCCAGTTCCTGCAATTATTGAAAATTATGTAAATGATGGACTTGTAAAAATTGTTTTCTACAACATGCCAATCCCATCACTTCACCCTGATGCAGAAATTGCACATATGGCAGCATTATGTGCTAATGGACAGGATATGTGGCTAGAATACCACCAAAAACTCTTTGATGACAGACAGGAATGGATTTCAAGTTCTGATAAAGTAGAGACATTTAAAGAATATGCAGTTGAACTTGGTCTTGATGAAGATGAATTTAATGAGTGTTTAGATAATGAAGAATACAAAGACCAACTTGATGAAGAGATAATGCTTTCTCAGCAATTAGGAGTTTCAGGAACTCCAGCTTTCTTTGTAGGAAGAGAATTTATCTCCGGTGCTCAAGACTTTGCAGTATTCAAATCATTAATTGATGCTCAACTTGCTGAGGAGTAAAGTAATTGAGGAAGAAAATGAATATTTTTTTCCTATTTCTTTTTTCGTATTTTATAACATATACAGGAATTATTTTAGGCAGAATTACTAAAGAAGAACATCATGAAATAAAAAAGTTTGTTATGTTCTTTA
>CAYLKB010000090.1:0-6864 GCA_964384165.1 uncultured Methanosarcinales archaeon | reverse complement strand
AGAGTCTTTTTGAAAATAAAACTATGATAGCTCGAATAGACACCATTAAAAAAAGTATTTCTGGACAAAGCCAAAAAAACAGCAATTTTATAAGTTTAAAGAATTTTAAATTATTTATAATGACAAAATTTAATCTTTCATTCATAGATGCTGTTGGTCTACCAGGGGATAATGCTCATTCACTTCAAATTGAAAATAATATAAATGAATTTAATAAAAACTTTAACTTTACATTATATTCATTTAAAACTTCATATGGTAAATTAAATTGTAAACATATTGGATATGAAAAGAAATTCACTCAATCATTTTTACCATATAATGTATTTACACTATTGAATAAAATAAAAAAGATTGATTTTAGTGATGAAGTAATATACACTAGAACTCCAATAATTGCATGTAATTTAAGTAATAGGTGCAAGAAAGTATTTCTTGAACTTCACGATATTCCAAAAGCATCAGACTCCTTTATACATTTTATATTATTTAAATTATTTATTGATATATTACCTTTTAATAAAATTATTAAATCTGATAAAATATATTTTATTGTAATTTCCAAATCACTAAAAAATGATTTGATTAAAAAGGGAATAAATGCTCAAAGAATACACGTAGCACCTGATGGTATAAATTTAGAGAAATTTGATATAGATATCTCAAAAGTTGAAGCTAGAAAAAAACTTTCATTGCCTGAAACCAAAAAACTGATAATATATACGGGTAGTTTGCAGAAATGGAAGGGATATGACACACTATTAAATGCATGTACCTATTTATCAGATAAATCAAAACTTGTAATTGTGGGTGGAAGTCAAATTATGATACAAAAATTAAAAAAAATATATCCTAATGTACTCTTTATAGGAAAAGTAGATTATTCATTAATCCCAATATATCTAAAAGCAGCCGACTTACTTGTTATACCTAATTCTGGAAAATACAAAATCTCATCGCATTACACTTCACCATTAAAATTATTTGAGTATATGGCAGCAAAAAGACCAATATTGGCTAGTGATTTGCCAAGCATAAAAGAAATTATAGATAAAGGAGATGCACTATTTTTCAAACCAGACTCTGCTGAAGATTTAAAAATAATTATAAATAAATTTTTAAAAGGAAATAATTATGACATTAGTATGGTAAAAAATTCATATAATAAAGTAAAAAATTATACTTGGGATAATAGGATTAAGAATATCACCAGTTTTATTGAGAAAAATGTCTAAATTAATAAAGTTTAAACTACAAGAAGACCAATACTTAAGTCCTTATCATCATTTTGTTGACTTTGATAAAAAAAAATCATATCAATTTTTATATTGGGGAATAGAATACTATGGTTATGTAAGTTTCATACTAAAACTTATTTCTAAAGTAAGGAAAAAAACAAATATTGCAGAAGTTGGTTGTGGAGATGGAAAAATATCACTTGAGATTGCAAAAATGTTGCCAAGCTCATCAGTTGAAGGTTATGATTTAGCGGGCCAGGCAATTCAATTTGCTAAAAGTTATTCATATCATTTACCTAACTGCAGTTTTCATGAAAAAGATTTCAAAAATTCCGATAAGAAATATGATTTGATACTAGCTGTAGAAGTTTTAGAACATATTCCTGATAATGAAATAAACTCATTTTGCAATACTATAAGCAAGAAACTCAATAACGATGGAAATTTTATAATAAGTGTCCCCTCAACAAATCTGCCATTAAACAAAAAACACTACAGGCATTATAATATTGAAATATTAAAAAGACAAATTGGAAATGATTTTGTGATAAAAGAATACTTTTATGTTCATAATGAAAATTCATTATTATATAAATTTATTAGAAGTTTGTTAATCAATAGGTTATTCATATTAAATGTAAACTCAATTAGAAAATTCTTGTTTAATTACTATAAAAATAATTTGATAGATGCTAATATTAATACAGGTTCTCACTTAATTGCTGTATGTACAAAAAAATTAAAATAAATATAAAAATAAAAATAAAAAATATAATATTAAGCTTTATTGTTTGGAATTTTCAAGTTTCAAAAGCCATTCTTTATTTTCTACAAACCAGTTGCAGAAAATTTCAAGCCCATCATCGATTTTAGTTTTAGGTTCATAACCAACATCAGTTCTTGCCTTTGATACATCCGCAAATGTTTCTTTTACATCTCCTGGTTGCATGGACATCATGTTCTTAATTGCTTTTTTTCCAAGTTTCTCTTCTATAATTTCTATAAACTTCATTAAAGTTACTGGATTATCTCCGCCTAAATTATACAATTCATATCCGAGCTCTTTTTTATTAGCAATTCCAAGAATTCCCGAGACAATATCATCAACATAAGTAAAATCTCTACCCATCTCTCCATTATTATAAACATCAATTGGTTTGTCAAGAAGTATGTTCTTCACAAACTTAAACATTGCCATATCAGGTCTTGAATAAGTTCCATAAACTGTAAAAAATCTAAGACCTGCTGTTTCAATTCCATATAAGTGATGATATGAATAAGCAAGTACTTCATTTGCTTTCTTTGATGCTGCATATACTGAAATCTGATTGTCACATCTATCATTTTCTGAGAACGGGACTTTTGTATTATTTCCATAAACTGAACTTGATGATGCAAAAAGTACTCTTTTAACATTAAGCAATTTTGCAAGCTCAAATACATTCATTGTACCAAGATAATTTGACTTTTCATATGCCCAAGGATTATTTAAAGAATATCTGACTCCTGCTTGAGCAGCAAGATGAATAATAAGTTCTGGTTTTTCTATTTCTCCAATTTGCTTTAATTTATCAAAATCTGAAAAATCTTCTTTATAAAAATTATAATTATCATACTCAAGTAAAACTTTATTTCTTCTCTCTTTAATAAGTGGGTCGTAATAATCATTCATTACATCAATACCTATAACAATGTTTCCTTCATCAAGAAGTCTCTTTGCAAGATGAAATCCAATAAATCCTGCTGTTCCCGTAACTAATATTCTTTTCATAAAATAATATTTTGAGTATTACTTTATAAACAATATGCATGTCTTAAGAAAATAATTAATTCTTTTAGAAAATATTTATAAACAATAAGAAAATTAATTTGATATATGGCAAAAAAGCAAAGCAAACAGGTTGGCAAAACCCAAGCAAAAAAACTTGCAGAGGATAAAAAAGCACCTGAAAAAACTATAAAAACACATGCAAAAGAAAAAGTAGTAAATGATAGTGCTAAATCAAATAAGAATGAAGAAAAGAATAATACTTCTTTCAAATCAGATGACATATTAAAATATGTCAAAATTGCACTTCCTATAATTTTCATATTAATAGCATTTTTCGTAGCATATGATGTAAGAATAGGACCACACACTTTAGATGGTTTGGATAAAAGAATTGAAGCTAATACATATGCAAATATTAAAAATATTGTAGCACAGCAAATTGATTTGCAATATCCAGACCTAAATGCTATGAATAGGGAAGATATGATTAATGATGAGTATCAAAAAGTAATTGATTCAGGCAGTGTAAGCATAGGCGGTCAAGAAGTGCCTATAGATCAAATCGTAACAGACAATCAAATTACTGTAAAACAAGCTTTCCAAGCTGAAAATGGTCAGACTTATTTAAATGCAATAGACCCATACCACTTTTTGAGATTAAGTGAATTAAATGTCGAGAATGGTTATCCTGGTGACACATATAAAGAAGTAGATGGAAAAGAAATACCTTGGGTGTCATATAAATTAGCACCAAATGGAGTAAAAGCTCATGAAAATCCTGAATTTCATATATGGCTTATGAGTTTTATTTTTAAAACCAATGGACTTGATTCAGACTCTCCTATTGGTGAAAAAACAAAAGCTATATATTTAATACCTGTTATTTTTGCTATGCTTTCAATAATTCCTTTATACTTTATTATCAGGCATTTTTCAAATGACCTTTTTGCATTTTTTGGCAGTATTTTTTTAGTTACAGTTGGAATTTTTGTATCAAGAACAGTTGCAGGTTTTGTAGATACTGATGCATATAATGTTTTCTTTCCTCTAATAATAGTTGCTGTTATATTGTGGGCATTTTTATTAAAAAATCGTTTAGCTACATTTCTTGTGACTTTGCTAGCAGGAATTCTACAGGGTATTTATTTATGGGCATGGATTCCTGGATGGTTTATATTCGTTTTTATATTAGCATCTCTAATAGGATATTTATTTTATGTAATAATATTCCAATTAATAAAAAAAGCCTCAATTAAAGAAATCTCAAAAGAATTAATTAATGATTTAATAGTATTTGTAACATATTTGGTATCATCATATATTTTAATTTACCTTTTTATTGGAAGAGATATACTATTATTGTCATATCAAGGAGCTACAGGAACAATTACTGAATTTTCATCAATATCACAGACAAACATATGGCCAAATGTTCTATCCTCTGTAGCAGAGTTAAATTCTGCAGGCATAGCAACTATAATTAATTCTATAGGTGGAAAATTTGTTTTCCTTATAGCACTTTTTGGAATTATGTATTTGCTTTTAGATTCAAAGAAGTCTCTAGGGAAATTAAAAATATATACTATTGCAAATAGTATAATTGGTGTTTTATGGTTCTCATCAATAATTTTCTTTCAATTATTTTGGGACCTTACAGCTAATAATCAATTTTTCTTTTTGATTTTACTTTTCCTCCCAATTGCCTCTGCAATAGTTATTAGTCTTTTAAGAGATGAAAAATCCGACAAGATATTTTTGGGAATTCTCTTATCGATTTGGGTGTCCGGTACTATTTTTATGAGTTTTAACGGACAAAGATTTGTATTGCTCTTATCATCAGCATTTGCAATATCCTTTGCAATTGGACTTTATTATATTTCAAAAATAATTAATGATTTTATTACAGAAGAATTTAGAATTGAAAATCAATACTATAAACAAATTGGCGGTTTTATTATGGTTGCAATATTATTTTTCATACTCGTATCTCCTCAATTATCACAAGCTAATGCTATATCGGATGGAACATTGCCTAATTTTGATGATGCATGGTATTCGACTATGGAAAAAATCAAAGATAATACTTCAGAAGGTGCAATAATTACTTCATGGTGGGACTTTGGCCATTTCTTTGCAGCAACATCAAAAAGAGGTGTAACATTTGATGGTGGGAGTCAAGGTAATCCTGTTTCACATTGGGTTGGGAAGCTATTGCTAGAAAATGATGAAAGAAAATCTGCTGATATACTAAGAATGCTATCTTGTGGAAGCAATGGGGCATTTGACACTATGTATGAATTAGTAGGAAATGACAACTCAGATGCTGTTAAAATAAATAAAATCATATACGAGACACTTGGAAAATCAAAAGAAGAAAAAGCTATCATTCTTGCAAACAACAAATATTATCAATTTTCAGAAACTGATGTAATAAGTATAATGGAGAAACTACATTGTGAAGTACCTAATGAAAATATCGTAATTGCATCAGAGGATATGGTAGGAAAAGGCGGAGTTTGGGCTCACTGGGGTAGTTGGGATTTCTCAAGAAAATATGTCCTTGACAACTACAATTCACTTTCATCTCAGGAAATTGCAGAAAATATTGACGAACCTGTTGAACTTATAGAACAATACATTGCAGAACTAAACGACCTTGATGAAAGGGCAAGAACACAGGATTTAAATAGAAGAGACCTTGTAAATCAATGGCTTGCACCATATCCTGGGTATGTTCCAATTCAAGGCCAATATCTGTATCCATGCCAGGAAACTACAGACAACAAATTAGTATGCAATAATGGAGTAATAATCGATATGATAAATCAAAGTATTTCCCTTGCATCATCTGGAAATAATCTTGAATTTTCAAGATTGATTTATCCTGATGTTTCAGAAGGATTGGCAATAATGAATATTGACCCAAGTGAAGGAAAATTTGATGTAACACTAATTCCTACAAACAACGGATTTTCAGCTTTGCTTTCAATCTATCCTCTTGGAGCATCAACATTTACAAAGCTTTTTTATTTAAGCGGTTACTCAACAACATTTTTTGAAAGCTTCGATAGAGTAACTTCCGTTTCTGGTCAAAGAATTTTAACTTACAGGACAAACTGGGAAGCTCACGACAATTATGATGCAATTTTGGAAGAAGAAAGTAATCAAAATCCTTTTGAAGATTTGCAATTCAATAATGATGATATAGTAATTGAATATAATTATACATTAGAAAATAATTCAGAAGATTTAATTGAAAATATTACTCAAGATATTTTATATAACCAAACTAATAATAGTTAAATTTAAATTATTTTCTTCTCATATTATATTATGAAACAATTTAGTGAAGAATTAAATTATTTATTGGAAGTAATAAAAGAAGTCAATAATGAAATTATGCAAATATACAATTCAGATTTTTCACATGAAATAAAAAAAGATAAATCTCCAGTAACCAGTGCGGATTTTAAATCAAATGATATACTAATAAAGAGACTCTCAAAATTTGGTTATTCATTTATATCAGAGGAATCTGAAAATGATATTACTAGATATGAAAGTGAATATTGCTGGGTAATAGACCCTATTGATGGAACAAAAGATTTTATACAGAAAACTAGCGAATTTTCAATTATGGTAGCATTAATAAAAAATAATATACCTATTTTAGGAGTTGTCTCAGCTCCAGCAATAAATAAAATATTTTTTGCTGAAAAAAACAAGGGGGCTTATTTAATTGAGAATAACAACAAACCAATACCAATTCAAGTTAATTCAAAAACAAATATTAAAGAATTCATTATGCCAAAAAGTAGGAATCATTTCACAGAATCTGAACAGAAATTGGCACAT
>CAYLKB010000089.1:858-7037 GCA_964384165.1 uncultured Methanosarcinales archaeon | reverse complement strand
AATAATAATAATAATAATAATAATAATAATAATAATAATAATAATAATAATAAAATAAATTTTTCAAATGATGATAATATAAATTCACAACTTTTGGATATTAATGATGATAAATTAAATTTAGATAATGAGAATTCGGATATAAATAATAAAAATATTAATGATAATGTTCAGAATAAAGAAAGTAATAGTATTGTAACTGATGTAGTTGATAAAATAGAAGAAGATATTGAAGAGACAGATGAGTCAATATTAAAAAAAATCCGTGACAATAAATTAAGAGAAAAAAATAAGCCAAAGAAAGTAGTTGTTAAAACTATTTCATTTGCAGATAGGTTTCTTAATATTTTTAAAGGAAAGTTTTCAAATGATAAGAAATTTAAGTCCTCAGAACTTGTTGTTCAAACTAAATATCATGATGATATGAAAGTTGAGAAAAATAAAATAAATAAAGGTAAATTAGCTGTTGAATAATTTGTTAAAAAAAGTTTGTATATATTTTATTTAGTTTTATTATTTACCAATATATCTTAATATGTATATGTCTTTTATGTTATTTATATTTCCAAATATTGAGAAAAGTTGTTTTGTTTCTTCTTCAGATATTTTTTCATTTAGTTTTGTATCATAACTTATTTCTTCAAATTTTTGAGAACCTAAATAGTTTAGATTGGTAATGTTTTTAGCAAACTTGCCTCCTGTTAGTTCATAGTCTCTACCATTTTTTTTGAGTATACCCTTATTTGTTAAAGAATCGCATACTCGTAAGATTTCATTAAACATAACATCTGTTTTAAGTAAAAGTTCTGCAGGATTAAATGTGTCTTTTAGTGTTAATATTAATGAGAATAGTTTTTTTTCTGTTACACTTAGTTTAGATAATCCTTCATTAATATCATAACCTTCAAAAGGAAATAGAGTTTTTATTACTTTTTTAGAAACTCTATCAAATAGTAAGTTTGTTTCTTTCCCATTTGCAGTGCTTAACTTAATTATTGATGCTGGGACTAGCTGGATTTCTATTTCATTTGCTGAGAGCATGACTTTTGCATCTTCAGGTTCTATTTCTGGTGCTATGTGCTGTACAAATTCGCTATTTGCTGAGTTTTTTCGAGTTGGGTTAGTATTATGATTATAGTTTTGATTATGCTCAGAGTTTCTTTGCATGTGTTGTTCTTGATTTGAGTTATAATTATTAGCATATTGGTTTTGGTTTTGCTGGTATTGGTTTTGGTTTTGCTGGTATTGATTTTGGTTTTGCTGGTATTGATGAGTTTGATTTTGGTAATTATTGCTATAATTTTGTTGTTGTGAATTATAGGGTTGTTGATTATGATAATTATTAGCATTATTTGAATTGTGGCTATGTTGAGAAGCTTGTCGTGAGTTAACATTCACACTTTTACCATTTTCTGCTTCGTAAGGAAGAGTTATATCTACTGTTTCTCCACCATGTTTTGAAATTCTTGGTCTAATATTTACTTTTAGGGGAATGTCAATTACTCCTGTTAAAAGGCAAGTTCCAATGTTTAATTTTTGAATTTCGTTTTCTGAATCGGAGTCTACACCTTCACTAGATGCTATTACTGATTTAATATCATTTGGGTTTGTAATTTTGAGAAGAATTTGGGTTGTACATTGCGATACAACATTCTTATCTACTTTAGCTGGTCTTTGTGAGATTACGCATAGTCCTATTCCGAATTTTCTTCCCTCACCTGCAATAGTTCTGATTATTTTTGATGATTTAAGTTCTCCAAAACTTCTTTCAGGACAAAAATTATGGGCTTCCTCCAAAACAAGTAGAAATGGCGGGATTTTCTCTTTTTTTCTTGCTTCAAATAATTCTTTTAAAAGACCGCCAACAAAAGTTTCCTGAATATATGGTTCTACACCTTTTAAAGTTATAATAGATGTTCTTTGATATTTTACTATTTCTTGCAGAGGGGTAGGGTTTGATGAGTAAATGTTTAGTTTTTTTAATTGCTCTAATAGTGTAATTAATGACCATTTTGAGTTTGATTCTTCATTTGATATGTTAAAAATTAGTTCATCAAAATTTATTCTGTTGTTTAAATTGCTTAAAACATTAAAGATAAGACTTTGTTGAGCTGGACTTAATTTTTGTGGTAGTGAGTCTATTAAGTCTTGAGGTTTTAGGGTATTAATGTCTAGTGTTATAGGTTCACTTTGTGTATTTACTTTAGTATCTGGAGAGTATTCTTTTACCCTTTCAAGAAAACCATGTGGCGTTAGGTTAAATTTTTCAAGTCTTGATAAATCTTTTTTGTTTGTGTTTGGGTATTTTATTGAAGAATATTCATTATGCGGGTCTAAAATTACAATTGGAATATTTTTTTTCATTACTTCTTCAAGTAGAACGCCGACAGTATATGATTTACCTGCTCCAGATTTTGCTAGTACGGCTATGTGTTTAGTTATTGTCTTTTTTAGGTCTAGGGATATTTTCAGATTAGGATGGTGTTCAAGTAGACCTAGAAAATCTTGGTTATCTATATTTAGGCCTATTGTTTCCTCAATAAACTCGTCTGGGGCTATGTCAACTATAGCATCATTCATAAATGGAGTTCTTATGTTTTTCAATACTCCTGCTTCTTTAAAACCTATAATTTTACAATCTCCTATTAATTTATCATTGTCTCTTGTTATGTTTGTTACTTGACATAATACTCCTTTGTTTTCATGATGTTCTACTCTTAGGAAATCAAAAGTCTTTACATTGCCGAATATTTCTATTTTAAAATTATATACATTGGACTTGCCGTATAATCTAGCTATCATATTAAAAAACAGATTGAATGTTTTTATAAACTTTTTTATGTGAATTGTGGGGGGAAGTTAGGTGTTAAATATTTTGTTGATTTTAAGTATTTATTTAGGAATAAAATTCAATATGAGATATATTTCTTAAATTATCGTGCTCCGCAGAAGTTATTAACTTCTAAGAACACGATATAGCTGAGCGAGCAAAGCTAAGTGGAGAGGACACAAAACTCTTTAAGTAATTACTTAAAGTGTCCCGAATGAATGAAAATGAATGACTGCAGGAAAAACTTTTGTGGACGACTATATAAAATATAAAGGGTTATTTGGGGATATGGTAACTTCCTTCTGAATTTGTATGTTTTTTTATGTAATTTTCAACTTCGTCTTGTCTGCTAGAGTTAATTTCTATGTGAATTCTAAGATTTGCATCTCTGTCATAGTATTCTTTTGTAATTTTTCCGTATTTTCTAAATTCTCCATAAAATGCATTACTATATTGTGGTGGTATTGATATTTCAAAAATAATTTTATTGATAGCTATTGGAAGATTTTTTTTCATAATTTTCAATACATCTTCTGCTTGTTCGTGATAGTCTTTATTTGCTGAGAAGTTGTATTTAATATTTGAGATTTCTCTTTCAATCATTGATGCTGTGTATTTTGTATTAGTTGCAGGATTAACAGCGTTTTGAGAGATGTAGTTAATAACTAGATTTTTTTTTTCTTCTCTTAATTTGTTTAAATATGCAGTAGGAATTTGACATTCTCCATTAATTAGAATTTCTTTTAAAATTTGTTCTTCTTTTAAATTAGGAAATGTTTCTATTAGATTTTTTTCTGGGGCAATTTCACCTTTTTTTTGGTCTTTGAATATTTTTGAGTCTGCTAAGACATCGTATATTGATATTTTTTCAGGGTCTTTTCTATATTCTTCAAGTTTTTCAAAGTCTACAAGTACTTCAAATTCATATCCTGATTTTTTATATCTTAATTCAAATGCTTCATTTATTTTTACCATGTATTTATATTAATTAATATATTTTTAAAGTTTTGGTATTTCTTTGTATAATTTTTGAATTTATTTAATATGTAACTTCTAAATAATTAGATAAATTTATAATCTATGATTGTGATTATTTTTTATAATGTATAGAAAATTAAATAGTTTTATTTTATATTCAAAAAAGGGAATATCTCCTATTGTAATTATTCTAATGTTGATAGCTGTTACTGTTACAGCTTTGGTAATGCTTAATTCTTGGTATGATACATTCAAACAAGATTTTATAATTCAGAATATTCCAGAAGATTCTGTTGAAATAGCAGAAATTGAAGATGGGTTTTTGTATGTTAGAAATTATTTTAATCAAAATTTTTCAATAAATAGAATAACTGTAAATGGACTAGATTGTAATAGTACTGGAGTTCTTGAAAGTAATAAATTTACAAGTTTTAATATTACTACATGTCTTGATGATTTTCCTACACTTGGGCCAAAAGAAATTAGAGTTTATTCTGATAATGGAGTATATGT
This sequence comes from uncultured Methanosarcinales archaeon, assembly GCA_964384165.1. Lineage (GTDB taxonomy): Archaea > Nanobdellota > Nanobdellia > Woesearchaeales > UBA583 > UBA583. The sequence goes on along the minus strand of CAYLKB010000089.1, from coordinate 2,716 downwards.
AAGAACTATCATGCTTAGGTCTGTTGATTTTATTGTAACTCCTCTTACTCCAGGTTTTGGGAATTTTTCTGGTTATGCTTGGGGGGAGAATTTTGGGTATGTCTCAATGAGTGGTTTGGTTTATGGAGTTAATATGAAGAATTATGAGTTATATGGTCATGCATATTCTGAAAATTTAGGTTACATTTCTTTTAATGGTTCTAATTATGGTGTTAGTATTGTAGATGGAGTTTTAACAGGAAATGCTTATGGTGAGTATATTGGTTATATTAGTTTTAACGATACTTTTGGAGGTAATTATCAGGTTACATTTAATGGTTCTCATTTGCTTGGATATGGATATTCTGAGAATTTTGGATATTTACATTTTTCAAATTCGCCTACTTATTTTGTTGATTTAGATTAATATATGAATTGAGTATTAATTTTATTATTACTATTTAGAGGTGCTTATGATTTATATCTATTTCTTTTTGATTCTTATTATGAAAGGAATAATTGATATGATATCAAAAGGAATGGCTTTTGGTTTTGGCCTTATACTGATATTTGGAATAGTCTCATTAGTATTTGCGTTTGTTGAGCCTACAAGTCCTCCTGGGACTAATTATTTTATTGATTAGTCAACACCTCTTAATTCAATGCATAATGATACCAATGATAAGGTAAGTACAATAGATACTAATGTTGATACTATTAACACAAAAATTGATACTATAGGTTCTTCTTCAGGTTTATCAGCAAATATTGGCCAATATGATAATAGAATTCCTGATGATAGTTTTACAACAGCTTATACTGAAATTTGTTTTAAAAATGCTACAGCTTATAATGACCAACATTCTGGTGGTGGTTCTACGTCTGGGGGAAATTGCGACCCAGGGGATGTTGGTTTTGTTATTGAAGCAAATCAAAGGTCTAGTACTTATTGGTCTGATGCTAAATCTGTGTGTTTGAGTATTGGAATGAGATTACCAGAAGTTTATGAGTTACAGATTTCTTGTTCAGCAAGAGTTTTATTTGGGCTTAATGATTTTTTAACAGATTATGAATGGGCTTCTAATACTGTTATTCAACTTTATTCAGAGAGTATGGTCCCAATTCTTGCAGATAGTTCATGTGCTGACTCTAATTCTGGAATAGTTGCAGATTCTTCATCGGGTGTAGATTTTTATAAATATAGATGTGTTAAATAAACATATAAAATATTTTAAAATTATAATTTAGTTTTATATTATTCCTTAATTATCTTAACAATTTCTTTTCCACTAGCATTAGTTTTTATGCCGAATCTGTTGTTATGAGGCCTTGATGCTTTGTAGCCTTTTTCTTTTATTTGTTCAATGATATAGTCATATTTTTTTTCGTTTTTCAATTTGAATGCTTTTTGAAGTTTGTGGGGGTTATAGTGGCCAACTATATCATCTTCTTGCATTATTTTTGAAATTAATTTGTCAGCTTCGCCTTTTTCTTTTAATAATTTTTTTGTATGGTCTCTGAGTTCAATCATGAAATGTTCATCTTTTAGTGGGCCTGTGTATGTTTTTCCAACTGTTTCTTCTGATTCATACTTTTGAATTTGTATGTCTTGAGTTTTTTTGTCAATTTTTAAGTATTCTAATTTTAAGAGAGCATTTTCTGCTCTTTGTCTTCCTTCAATTGTCCTGAAGAAGATTTTGTAGTAATGTTTGTCGGTATATGCTATTAATACTTCAAGTGCTTTTTCATATTTTGCAGCTTCTTTAATACAATATGCAATAATATTTCTTAGACCAAGCTCTTCAAACCAGTTAGTCATTTGAGTTTTAATTGAGTATTTTCTTAGAGTAGTTCTGGGGTATGTTCCGCAAAGTGCTGC
>CAYLKB010000089.1:0-848 GCA_964384165.1 uncultured Methanosarcinales archaeon | reverse complement strand
GGAGCCAAAAGGGTCTACTTCAATAAAGTCGAAATAGTCTTCAAATATTGTTTTGTTTGCTGTTTGATTATAAAATTTAATTTTTCTTTTTGAAATTTTGTTTAATGAAAAGCTTTTTTTTGAATTTTTTATTGCTGTTTTTGATATATCGCCCAAGGTTAGTGATTCAAACATTTCTGGGATTGTTTTTAAAAGTCTTAATTCTCTAATTCCTGATGCTATCATCGGGTCACAGAATTTTATTTTTTTGTTGAAATAACAGTAAATTACAAGAATTGTCATATCTCTGTTTAGTTTCATTTCAGGGTTGTAGAATACTTTTAGTTCTTTTGATATTTTTTTTCCATATGTTGGAATTTTTATATTTTCTTCTGTTTCATATTCTATTTTTTTAAACATATTAGTTTTTTGTGATTGGTTGTTTATAAAATTGATGGGATTATTGATATGTTTGATTTTATTTATTTTTGAGTTTATTAACTTTTATATAAACTTATTATATTTGTTAGAATTAAAATTATGTCCAGGAAGGGATTCGAACCCTCGAACACATACGTGACAGGATCTTAAGTCCTGCGCCTTTGACCAGACTTGGCAACCTGGACATTAAAAAGAATTGTTTTTTTGTCAAGTCTATTAAGAAGAAGATTGATACTATTTATAAAATTATTGTAATCGAGGCTTCATCCGACTGAACATAATTTTTATCAATATACTGAATTCTTAATAAAAATTTAATATTTTAATTAAATTTCTAAATATAAAATTTAGAATAAAAGAAATATTTTTATTCATATTATAACCCAAGTTTGACAGAAAATTAGAAATATAAGTTAGGTTTGAGAATT
>CAYLKB010000088.1:0-7137 GCA_964384165.1 uncultured Methanosarcinales archaeon | reverse complement strand
GTTTTCGAATTTTTCTGTTACTACTTTTCTAAATTACGAGCATGCAAAATCCGTGTTAAAGGAAATACATATATAGATTTTTTCATCACTTATATATAGTAATTCCAAGTATATAAATGTTTCTATAATTTAATAAAATATAACATTACGAAATATTCTAATTTAATACTTGTGTCAATCTATAATTCTGATTATACAATAACCTATCAACTGTATCTAAACCTTTTGAAGTTGTCTCATCATATCTTGAAGTACCAAGCTGATGGGCAATTTTACCATCACCAACATATAATGCTACATGAGTACCACATCCAGTACCTTGAGAACTACACCTTGAACTACTTAGTTTATGTTTCCAATTACTTGTAGGATTGTAAAAAACAAGCACTGATTCTCCAGGTATTAATTGGCCCGACCTTTCTAAATCATTAAAATTAAGACCATCATAATTTCTAATAGGCTGTCCAGTCCTTGAATCATATGTTTGTTCATTTCCACTACCATATATCCATGTCCAAGCATCTTGTCTAGAACATCCAATACCATTTTTTTCGCATAACATTCCAACATATCTTCCACAATACTCATTAGGAACATATCCAATATTATAATTCAAATCTCTAAGACCTCCAATTTCCTGTCTAAATGATGAACTATATTGTAAATTAGTATTTCGCTTTTCACCCATATCCATTCTATAAAAACCTGTCTCATCCTTTACCATAGCATAACCATTCTTATCAAAACATTTATCATCGGATACTCTACAAAAAAGTTCTTTTCCTCCTTTAGAAGTTATAATTTCATATTCTTGAATTTTACCTTCAGAATCTGTAACCTGACAAACTCCCCCACTTCCTGAGTTACAACCCTCTTTCATTCTTGCTGGCATTTGAGATCTTGTTGAATCAAGAGCTTTCCCAGTATTAAATGAGAATGAAGTATAAATCTCTGAATTTCTATTTGAAACATCTTTTAAAAGTTCATCAGAACTAAAAGAACCTGTAACTTCAAATGAATCTCTAGCATCATCAATTGTAGAATATACCTCATACTTATTATTTCCTTTACTAACTATAACATCAATTTTAGAATTATAATTAATTAACCCACCACTATATCTTGCTCCATTTCTATCAATTACATACTTTTTATTAGACATAAGTCCATCCTTAATTTCAACAGACGAACCATCAGTTATTTTTTCTACAAAAACTGAAGTTTCTAGCGAAGTTCCATATTCAATTTTGTTATTTCCTTTAGCAAAGATTTTAATACCATTCTCCCCATTTTCAACACAGCTCAAACTAGAAACTCCGCAATTTGTTCTAAACTGAGTCATTTTACTAACTTTATAATAATCAGTATTATCCCTATATTCTGAATTTTCGCCAAGGTCAAAATCCAAATTATCATACATTTTAAAATAATTGCTAGCAGAACCTACTTTTCTCCCATTTGCATATATCTCAATATTATTCCCTTCAAAAACTGTATAACCATTTCCTCTCTCAACCCTTGTTCTTTCAGTCACCTGAAAACCAACTCCATTTATATTTAACTCACTCCCTGGCTCAGCTAAAAATTCGCCCTCACCATCCTGAACAATAATATTATCACTACTTACAATATAATCTCCATTCACAGAACTTACTTGGCCCCCTTTAACATTAATACCACCGCCAAACTCTAATGAACCATCAGGATTTAATCTAGCACCTTTCAAATCATCATTTAAATTAAAAGTTGTTGAATAAGCACCTGACGTAATAATTTTTCCAGTTTCAGAATTATAATTCATAATCTTTCCACCCATATCATTAATTCCATAAGTATCAAGCCACTTCTGTTTAACCTCAAAATTATCATTAATTAATGAAGGATTTGAGGATATACTATTTTCAAAACTTTCAAGAACCTCACCTTTCAATTCTACATCACCATTCTCTATAGCCCCTATAGCTTTTTCGGGATAATCCTTAAAAACTAAATCTGGGTCTTCTTCCATTGCTTTTTGTGGGTCTGTATCAATTGCAAACTCAGGGTCTTCACTCATACATGTTGAATAATCACTCATACAAGAATCTGTTGTCCATTCTTCCTCTTGAGCAAAAACACTTGAAAACAAAAGCAATATACACAATATTAATATTTTTATTATTTTTTTCATTTTTTAACCCCAATCATACTCCACAGCAAAATTCCAATAAAAATTTTCTCCCATATATTCATATCCATTAAATATAAATTTAAATATTACTTGATTTTCATTTGGTGAAAAATATTCATATACCATATTTTCTCTTACTGAAAGAGAACTTAATTTTGAAAGTAAAATACTATCATCAAAATAACTCTGTTCTTTTACATATTCATTAACAGTATTTAAAAATCTTGGTAGTTCAACATTTACACTTGATTTATGTCCAGAAAATGAAACTTTCTTACCTTTATATTCAACTCCATATTGCTCAGGCATCATAAACTCAACACTACTATCATATACATTTGTTATTATATTTTCATTAGATTTATTAAATGATATATTATAACCCAAATCTCCAAGATTAGAATAATTTCCTAAACAATTTGAAAAAACTATATTTACAGCTTTGTTAATTTCCCCTTCTACAAAATCACTATCTAGAATTGTTATGGTGTCATTATTTCCATTATAATAAACTGGAACATTTAACAAATAAAATGGCACACCATATCCAAAATATTCACTATAACCTCCCTCAGTACCAATCCAATAAACAGAATCCTTTGCAGCAGTATCTAAACAATTTTGAAAATAATCCTTTACTAAATAAAACTCCGTCTCATCAACAATTTCACTATCAAGAACGCCCGTCTTTTCAGTCATATTTACATTTAATAGAAAAAAAAAGAAAATAACTATTATAAGAGAAATAACAACAAAAAATGAAATCTGACTTCTTTTCATAAAAAATACATGAAATTTAACTAAATAAATATTTGTAACTCATAAATAGAAGTAAATTATATAAATATTTAATTCACATAATAATTCATATAATTATTTTATTATTGCTTTACAGCAAAATTCACAGTATAATCTGGATTTTTAGTACTTTGCATACTTATAACATTATAGCTACCATCACTGCTATCATTTAATATCTCAGAATTGCAATTAAAACTATATTTATTACAAACTTCATCCAATAATCTACCATTAACAAATATTTTTGCTGAATTAATAGCATCTGAATAAAAATCTGCCAAACCTTCAAGCTTAACATCTTCAATTTTTAAATTTAAAGGTTTAGAGCTACCATAATCAATTTCACTTATTGGTATTGAAAGCAAACCAAAATAAACATCACTACCATTTTGAAAAGGCTCCTCCCCATATACTTGTAAATCAGGACAACTTGAAGAAATATCATCTACATAATTTTGAGCTAAAACTGCATCAAGACTAGGTAATGAGTTTGCACCCTCAAATTCATTAGAGCCATAAACTGGAACCATTTTTCCATCTGAATTAAATCTCTCCCATTGAAGAGAGTGTTCATATTGTGATGTTTTCATTTGACTAACATTTGAAAGAATAGAATCTCTAATACTATTCTGAACACAATCAAAATTATTATCAGCTAAAACTCCTGACTGGCTTAATGCCAAAGTAAGACCAATTGGAATTAAATAATGTTTCATATTACTACTTATTAGTAGTTTTCTAAGTATATAAACTTTTCGATTTTTAAATTACAAATTTAACAACTAAGATTCCAAATTCCAAAGTAAAAAAGAAATCAATATGTAGGAAAAATACCTCTGGGTATTTGTTTATACTCTTTTGTTATTTTATCTATTGTCCATCCTGCATTAGGCCCACTCTCTTCCACATAAAATTTAGAACCATATTGATGTATAAATCTAGGATTACCTTGTTTATCATTTCCAGCATACATCATAACATGTGTTCCACACTGGCCATCATTTGAACACTTCTCTGAAGTTATCCAGCTCGCATCTCTTGACTGACCATCTACAGGACTATCCGATAATGGAGGATTATATTTTGATTTTGGCTCATATACAATTAAAACATAACCTTTTTTCAATCTCCCATTATCAATTTCCTCTCGCAAATCAAAACCTTTTGACATATCTTCTGCCAAAATTGCTTTAGAATGCTTTGATAATTGCCAAGCATCAACTACACCTTCCTCAGGCCCCGGCAATTCAACACCATTCTCTTCAGCAATCAACCTTTGAACCTTCATACACATAGAACCAGAAACTTCTTTAAACCCACCCTTTCTAAACAATGTAGTCTTATCATCAAACTTTTCAGTCCCAGCACCATATATATCAGCGAGATACCCAACACTCTGCGACATATCATCCCAACCTTTAATTGAACTTTTATCAATATTTGAAGTATCAAAAAAACCATTATCCATTGCCACAACCCCACAATTATTAGATATATCAGAATAATATTTAAAATTGCAATTTATACTTCCACTTGGAGCTACAACATAAAACAATTCCCCATCATGCTCAACTACTCTTAAACCTTCCTCTCCACTAGGTACAAAACACTCTCCATCACTAGCACAATAATATAAAACTCGAGATTTAACTGCTACTTTAGTATCATATTTTGCATCACCAACATTACAAATATTTCCTTCAGAACATTCTCTTCCTGCTTTTATAGCATCAGGTAAAACAACATTTTCATAACTAGACCCAACACCAAGAGATAGTTTCAAATCATTAGAAAATGCCTGAATCAAATCAGGAAATAATTTTGAATTCTCTAAATCATTTCCCTTATAATCATATCCTTTCTCAGCTTTTAATACTTCAAATAATTCTTTTCTAAATTCATAATCATCTCTAACTCCCAATTGTGACATTAAATCTTTAACATACTCTGTAGAAGATAAAGATGTCTTTGAATAATCTAGTTTTTCAAATTCATCAGTCTCAATTCTTAAAAACTTAATTATTTCATTCTTTATATTATCATCAATATTATCATTTATTAAAAATGTTCTCCTAGACTCCTTGCCACCAATAAAAACATGCACATTATCATCATACTCTCCCACAATATCCACGTTCGAAAAACCATTTAAACTATTTTTATGATAAATCCCTTCATTTGTTAAAATATAATCCCCAAATTCTTCATAAGGATTCCTTGATAATATTTTTACAAGCCCAAATCCAGAAATTACTCCCTTTGTAACTAATAATATCTCATTTGTATGCAATAAAATCTCATATCCTTTATCAGAATTTGAATGAACTAAAATCTCTGAATTTTTCTCAACAATACAATTTGAATATGAACATTTATTATTTGATATCTCAGTTTCATCATAAGTAATATATGTTCTTAAATGATTTCCATTAAAAAATCTTTTAAATTCTGTCTTCTGTGAACCTAAAGACAAATAAATATTATTTTTTGAATCAGCTCCAACAATTCCACTAAATTCACCTAATTTCTCATAATTATAATACATCTCAACATTTTCTCCACGAACAGTGACCATATTATTTACAGTTGAAACTCTTATATCATCATTTGAATTATATTTTACACCATTAATTATAACCTCCGAATTACCATCAACAATATAAATAGACCCTTCAACATTTCCATGAACATCAAGCATTCCAGACCTAACAAAAAATTCTCCATTTATATTCTTCTCAACCTCTCCTTCGATTTCAATTCTACCTATTACACCATCCCCCTCAACAACTAATTTTCCACTCTCAAGAACAGTTAATTTTACACCAACTCCATAATCATCAGGATTAAAATCAGCTTTTAATGTTTTAATTCTTACTCCATCATAGGCTTGAATTTGTGCTCCCTTATCATCTACTCCCTTTTCAGCAAACCATGCTTTTTTAACCTCATCATTACTATTAATCTCATCAATTAAATTTCCATTTGCCATCTCATTATCTAACAAATCAAGAACTGAACCTGCATCATTCTCATATGCAAGTCCCAACAATTCATCATTATTTGCAAACTCCCCAGGATTCTCCTCTAAATATTCTATTGCAGCCTCCGGATTTTTTTCAAAAATAAGTGTTGGGTCTTCATTTATAACATGCTTTGGGTCAGTCTCAAATGCAACCTCGATATCTCCCTGCATACAAGCATTAATATCATTCTGACAATTATCTGTATTCCATTCCTCCTGACTATAAACATTCCCTAGAACTAAAAAGAAACAAAAAATCAAAAAAATACTTTTAGAATTTATCATGAATTATACCTCCAACCCATAATCAATTGCAAATGGTATTACCATTGACTTATAACTTTTATCAAAAATAAAAAAGAAAATATACAAACCATTATCCCCATATATCATTTCATAATTAAAAGAATTCTCATAAGCATAATCAGTTAAAAAAGAAACTGGAACTCCATATCCATTTCCATGATTTGCATAAACAAAATTCTTAACAATCTCAAAATTCTTGAGAAAATTATTTTCAGTAGCAACATAAACATCTCGAATAGACACAGCCTTCCCAGATAAAAAATCAGCTGTAATATGCAAATCAAGATGAACTGAAATAGACTCATTATTAAATTTATATTCATTCTCACCAAACTCTAAATTATAACTAGAATAATTAAGCTCATCTAAAAAAATCCATATACATGATGAAATATCTTCCTTGAATATCTCATCAAATTCACTCTCAACAATTTCCATATCTGGCATTTTAATCTCATCCCGAATCATAAACTTCTGTATTTTTGCCCCTTCATATTCAACACCCCAAGCGCCCCCACGATAATAACCTCCCTGAATTGCAATCATATTTGCAGAACTCTCAAGCGCACTAACACTACACTGAGCTATAGAATCCTTTAAATTTGAAACCTCTAAGAAATCTCCATCAATATCATTTGATATTTTTTTTTGATTAAAATTTATAAAAATTGCAAAAGAAATAACAATAATAATAATAACACCTACAATTACAAAAATAGAAACTTGAGATTTACTTTTCATTTATAATTCAATATAATAAAATACTTATATAATTATCGTAATTACAGCTCCGTTCGGAGTTTAAAAGTTTTAAGCAGAATAAAATATATAAAGGTTA
>CAYLKB010000087.1:0-7172 GCA_964384165.1 uncultured Methanosarcinales archaeon | reverse complement strand
TTAATTTTTTATAAAAAAATTTTATTTTGAAACAAAAAGGTTCATCTACTGTTAATATTAAAATAAACAATAAGCAGACTTAAAATTAATACTATTACAAGCAAAATTCTTCTGATAATTATTTTATAATTAATAGTATTTAAGTTTATAATATCCCTCTCTATACTTTTAATAATCCTTACGTCACCAACTGTTTTTAATTCAGAATTATAATAAATATCAATATTCTCATTATATTCTAAATCTAATTTATTTCCACCAAATATATTACTTGTCATTGAATTGTGTTTTGAATTATTAATCCGTATCATGTTTGCTTTAGAGATAGAAAAATTGTTCTTTGATATAAAATTATTATTAGAGCTCTCCATTATTCTGATGTTAAAGTCATTATCTTTAAAATAATTCTTGTACATTAGTGAGTTTGTAGTATTATATAAATAAATTCCGGCTCTCGTATTGTCAAAATATGAATTCAAAATCATAATCCTGTCTGAGTTTATAATAAGTATTCCATCAGTTTTATCTTTACCATTAGTAATATTAACTGATTCAATAATTGAACTTATTACATTACAAAAAATTATTTCAGAATAATTATTTCCTTTTATAAGGAGATTTATTTTGTTATCAGCATATTTTATTGGCTTTCCATTTCCTCCTATGTTTGTCATGTCCACAATTTGATTATTACAGGATTTAGGAGCTATAGCATGGCCTGAATTAAATTTAAGTGAGTTTTGTTTTATAATATTGTAATGAGAACTTAAATCAATTTGAATACCATTAATTCTATTTTCTTCTATAGTATTGTTGTAAATAATGTTTTTGTGAGAAAAAATCATGTAAATTCCAGCCCAGTTGTTATTTTTTATAATATTTTGGAAAATTTGAGTTTTAGATGCATTGTATAAATCTATACCTGAGCCAAAATTATTATTTAATATATTGCTAGAGATTTTTGAATTTTCTGAGTTTCTTACTTCAATTCCCTTATAGAAGCCTTGTATGTTGCAATTTTCTATACTTACATTATTCCCAGATATTATTATACCTGAATAAACTGAGTTTTTTACACTTGTAATATTTGATTCAAAACAACTAAGTTTTATGTTATCATCATTGATTGCAAGGCCATTTTCATCACAATTGGTTAATGTATCTAAAATTGATAATTGTTTTGATGAAGTTAGTATATCACCACATTCGCAAGAGATTCCATAACCACATTCTTTTGAATATACTATGTTTAATAATAGGAATATGATTAAAATAAAGATAGAAATTTTAGCAATTTTCATTTTAACATCACCAATAAAGCCAATATGAAAGGTGTGAATTGCCATGAAAATATATTTGCAATAAATGATGCTAAGAAGCATTTTTTAATATTAATTTTTTTATATGAATAGTAAAAAAAGAAACCTTCAATTATAATTATAAATAGTTCAGAAATTATTAGAAAATATACATAATTTAAATTTAATAATGGTAGTATAAAAATAAAAATTGGTTGGGTGAGCAAATTTAAAGCTATAATTACCGCAATAAAATGTATTAAATCAGATTTATATTTTTCTGATTCAAAGAATAACCAGTATATGATTATTTCAATGTACAAGGATATTAGGAAGTTTAACATGAATATCATTTTTGTTTAGCAATTAAGTATAATAATGAAACTCCTGAACTGACTAATGCGGCAATTATCTGTGATAATGAGTGACCGGAAGGTGCTTTTTGTCCAAGTAGATACTCAATCCAAAATTTTAGTTCCAAATCACTACCAATATATGCATGTATTAATCCTATTGGAGTTGATAGATAGTGCCATTTTAATCCATAGAACATTAATGATTTTCCCAAGAATGAAAGAATTAAAATACAAATAAATGAAAAGAAAATATATATTAATTCTTTATTTTGCATTTTTTATTTCTTACATAGCATGTCTTAATTTTAACAACTGATTCTCCTCCAGATTGGTCCTTCACTATTTGTATTTGTGCAAACATAACCAATACCATCATCAAGCATTAATGTTTGTCCAATTTCTGCAGATTTTACAAAATCAAGTTCGATTTCATCAAGAGATAGACCATAATGGCATTTGTAAACAAAACCATCTCTGCATGCATAATATTTCTCATCTGAAATCCATGTTTGATTCTCTTCACATTTTTTATATACAATCATAGGTATTATTTCATATTCTTTACCTCTTGCACCATCAAAATATATTGAATAATTATATCCTGGATAATCTGCATCTACAGTTGATTTACTCCATTGATATGCTACAGAATTATACATAGGACCATATCCAAGGTCAGCAATTTCATACATTGGCCAATAAATACTTGATTGTCTTCTTTGATTTAAAAGACAAGCATCCCAATTGTAGAGACATTTTGCCATTTGTGTTAATGTTAATGATTCAAGAGACCTCCAATTCCATGATTGAGTAGTAGTAGTTTGATAATCTAATTGAAGACTTATAAGAGCAAATCCATGATATCTAGAAACGGTTTCAATATTTATATTAAGCAGAATATCGGTTGTAAATAAATTTCCAGTTATTCTTACAGAATTTCCTGCATCTATTGTTGAACTTGCTATATTTTCTATCAAATATCCTTTATCCAATACCGAGTTGTCAGTTAATGTTTTTGAAAATTCATCATAATCAGATGGATTTAAACCATCAATGTATGTTTTCAATTCTGCACCAGTGCTAACACCATTTATCATACTAGTATCAACTAAAACATCATAACTTTGAGATGTAAAAGTGTATCCATTTATAGCTGTTATTTCTTGTCTTGGGTCTGACTGGAGATAGTTTTTATTTCTTAAATCATTACTAAAAAAAGCTAAATTGCTATTTGCCCAGGTTATAAATTCCATTACATTGTTTAAACCTGAAACACTTACAACATCTAAATAAATAATTCCTAGTGATTCTGTTGTCATATTAGAGTCCCATGAGTCAAGTTCTTCTAAATAGGCAATATTTGTTATATTTATATTGTTGTCCAAATTACAAATTGATGGTTTTTTTGTTAATACTTCCACAATCTGTGCTTTTTGTCCAGGAGACTTTAAAGCATTATCTAAATCATTAGCTTTTTTTATTGATACAATATTTAATTCATGAACATCAAAACTGCAAGTGGAATTAATCTCTTGAATTAGAGAAGTTCCAGATGGCGAATTATTTTTTATTTCAACAGAATATGAACCCAACATGAAATCTCTTGATAGATATAAGTCTTTTATATGATGAGCTTGGTTTGATGCAAGAGAGTCTACATCAATATCTTCTGGCAAAGTAAGATTTTTAGTTGTATCATTGACAACTCTTTGAAGAGCTTCAACAAACCTTTCTCTAAACGACCACATTCTATATGCACTTAAATCACCCTTATATCTTAGAACTTTCCTAAATTCTCCAAATTCTGGAATTTCAAATGTTTCTAAATATCCTCCCATTGGATTGTAATCGTAATCGACAGTTTCATGTTTGGCATATAATCCTGTTTTTTCACTATATTTAGTAGAGTCATTAGTATATGGAATAAGTTCTGACTTAAAATTCATCATAGGAATTCTATTAACACACGCTGGAATAAATGCATTGAAAAATACATTAACTTGAGTTCCACCAAAAAAACCTATATAATTTGTATCAATTGCAGATGGTCTTGAAAATGAGACACCATCAAATCCTGGGTCTAAATCATTAGCTGCAGGGTGCTGGACAGCAATACCATATCCGTCAGGACAATACCAAAACTCATCAAGCGGGATAATTACTCCCCCAGTACTATTTATAGGGTCGTCTATCAGGCATGGTTCACTTGCATTACATCTAGGGTCAATTCCACAAACATATACTACAGGAGATTTATTTACTGTTCCACCTTGAGTTACACCTTTTTGTCTTGAATAATATGCATCACAATAATTTGCCATTTGATCAAGTGGACCACATCCTTTGAACTCATCCATTAAATAATAAATATAACTTTCAACAGCAGGTGGCTCAGGAGGATTTGAAGGGTCTGCAAAAGTTAGGTTTAATGTTCCTATAAAAATTGCAAATAATATTATAAATTTTGTAATCCTGTTCATTTTATTTCTTCTTTTTATCATCTTTCTTCCTCACAATTATATATAATGACACAATGAATAACAATAATATCGTTAGATTGTATATTATAGTTACAGCCCAGTAAAAGGAATCTCTATTAGGAGATGGTTGAGGTTTAGTCTCAACAATGTTGTTTATGGGTTTATCAACATTTACAACTTCTTCTTTTTTATTGTATTTGGGCGCTATGCAATCGTAACAATTTCCAATTTCTTTTTCAACTTCAGTACAGATAGTATCATCAAGACAACCTTTTTTGTCAGGGTCGTATACAAAACCTTGTTCTGATATTACTAAATCTGGATTTAATGGTTCATAATCTATTTCAACTACATCATAGATTTCTTCATCTTTTCCTAAAGTCAATCTTAATTTATAGCTATTTAAATCCTGTGGAGCTCCTATATAGAAGACTGAATTTTGAGGAATAAAATCAAGTTTTGATATCTGATTAGTTTTTGTTGCAATTATATTTTCATATGGCAATATAATATCTGCTTTTATATATGCTGATTGTACAATATTAAATCCATCTGCAGGGCCAACAAATGATACATTAATGTTCACATATTCATTCTTTAAGTATGTGTCCTTTTGATTTCTAACATCTAATATGTTACCCCCATTTCCAACAATTACTAGCCTTACTTCCTTGTTAGCTATTATATTTTGACCATCATAGACTTCTACTATAAGGTCATAGGTTCCAGATTTTGAATACGACATCTCATATACATGATTTTTAATTTCATTTGGATATAAACTTACAAACTCAGAACCTATTACTTCAGGTTCATCATCTGAATGAGACTGTCTAAGAGTATATTTTATTTGATATGTATTAGTATAATCAGCTAAATTTTCTAGAGCAAAAACAACATCAAAATTTGTATCTGGCAGTACTGGCCTTCCAGTTAAAGAATAACTTGTTTCGTACGAGGTTTTATCAGTACCCGTTTCAAAATATATTTTCAAATATGGTAATTTCTCAAATTTCACAGTTCTAGAATCACCATTAATGAATATCTCATGACTTATGAAAGAAATAGGAGTTCCTGAACTACTTTTTAGATTAATACTAAAAATATAATTGCCTTGAGGTAGATATGGCAATTTTATAGTATCATTCATTTTTTTAAATTCATAAGGTGCAAAAGACATTGTCTTTGATTCTTTATGCAATAGAGACATATCTTCAATATTTCTTATTTCATATATAATCATTAAATCAGCCCTTACTTTATCTTCCCTATTTACAATATTGTAATTAATGTTAATTGAGTCTCCTGAATTAATAGTATCCTGTTCTATTTCACTACCAAAAAATCCAATGCTAGAAAAAACAGGTGATGACACAAAAAATAAACATATTATGCCTGATAGCAATTTCAACATTATCTTATTTAATGAGTTTGTCATCTTTTTAAATATCGCTTTCATTCAACCAACTATTACAAATATCGGTCCAGTTTCCATAGCATTCATCACCAAGACAAATGTTATCACCCACTTCTACAGTTTGATTAATTGTAAGATTGCCAGGAAATGTAAAAGAACCTTTTCCTTCATCCTGCGCAAATATTCCAGGGACTACATCTTCAGCCCTTACCCAAATCCCATTTGATTCTGCCCATGATACTGTAGTAAATAAAATCATTACCAAAATAATAATGTTTGTAATGAAATTGAAATTTGTTTTAAAATTTTGAAAATTCATGATAAAAATTTAATGTATAAATAATATTTAATAATTAGTTATTACTAATGAGGTTAAAAAAATGAATAATAAATTATAAAATGTTATTTTATTAATTGAAAAAATTTTTCATTCTGTCAAAAATATTTTTGTCTTTTAGAGTTTTTGCATATTCCATTAATAGTTGTTTTTGTTTGTTTGTAGTTTTTGTAGGAATTTCAACATTAATTTTTACATACAAATCTCCGTTGCTGTTATAATTAAAATAAGGCATTCCTTTCCCTTTCAACCTAAGAATAGTTCCTGGCTGAGTGCCCGCTGGAATTTTCAGGTTTAATGTTTTGTCAAAATGCTTAAATTCTATTTCATCACCTATAATTGCCTGTACAAAATTTATATCAAGGTTCATATACAAGTCTGAACCATCAACATCAAATGTTTTGTGTTTTTTTATATAAATTTTTAAATATAAATCGCCATATGATTGTGAAACAGGGTCGTAACTACCTTTGCCCGAAGCTTTTAATGTAACACCATTTTCAATTCCTTTAGGAATTTTAATATTTACAGATGTTTTTGATGATTTTACACCTCTGCCATTGCATGTTGAACAAGGATTTTTAATTTTTTTCCCTTTCCCATTGCACTCTGAACATATTCTTTGAGTTTTTATTGCTCCAAGAATAGACCTTTGTACTTCTATTACAACACCTGCTCCATTGCAATTAGAGCAAATTTCTACATCAGATGGGTCTTCAGCTCCTTTTCCATTACAAGAAGGGCATTTTTCATCTATTGTAATTTTTATGTCTTTCTCAACACCAAAATAAACATCTTCTAGTGAGACATTTATTTCTTCATAAACCCTTGTATCATTTCTTTGGTTTCTAGATGTTTGTCCATAACTATTACCAAAACCGCCAAATCCGTTTGAAAATCCTCCACCAAATCCGAAATGCTCAAATATGTCGTCTAAATTAATTCCAAAATCTTCTGGGTTAAAACCTCCTCCGGAGAATCCGCCTGAGAATCCAGATGGGCCTTCTGCTGAACCATAGGTATCATATCGTTTTCTTTTTTCATCATCTAGAAGAACACTTGCAGCTTCATTTATTTCTTTAAATTTCATATCAGCATCTTTTTCTTTTGAGATGTCAGGATGATATTTTTTTGCAAGTTTTTTGTATGCTTTTTTAATTTCTTCTTTTGATGCCGATTTTTCGGTCTCTAGCGTTTTGTAATAATCTTTTGCCATTTTGAATATCAAAATTTAATTCTAATAGTTGCTAAGAAAAAACCATTTATAAAGTTATTGAATTTTAA
>CAYLKB010000086.1:0-7196 GCA_964384165.1 uncultured Methanosarcinales archaeon | reverse complement strand
ATTTTGGAACAAAAATAGAAGTTATTATTTACTCAACTGTCAAACTTGGGATATAAACTAAGATATGGAAAATTGCCTTAATTTTCATATCCTGCATTATTTAGATATGATAATATTTATTTAATTAAACAAGCTATTGAAAACGTAGGAGTTAATACAATTAATATTAAAAATTATTTATATAACTTAAAAGAATTTGAAGGGGCTCTTGGAAAGTATAGTTTTGATGAAAATGGAGATGTCATAGGAATAGATACTTCTGTTAAGATAATTGTTAATTATACTACAATTACTTTACAATAATCTTTAGGTTGGCTATGTCCTGAAATATAATTGGTAATATAATATAATAATGAGATAAAAACTCATATTAAAAATGCCCTTGAATCTCATAAGCACAAAAATATATAGTATTAGCTTTAGTCATGCTCGAAATTTAAGAATTCATTATGAGTTGTTGAGAGTCTTTTAGAAAATATAACTATAATAGCTCGAGTCGACACCATAAAAAAAAAGAATTTCTGGACAAACCCTTTTTGTGCAAAATTTTATAAATAAAGACAAACATATTTATTTACTATCCAGTAAAGAAAAATGAAATTGATTATTTACATTGCAGCATTAATACTTAGCATTACTTTAGTTTTTTCATCAGCACACATCTACAAAGTAGCTGAGTCATGCACTCCTGATGAAAAACCTGTAATGGTAGAAGATTACAAATGCGTAACATATGTTAAAACTGAAGAAGGATTTCAATATAAAGATTGCGACAATTCTCAAGTTTTAGATAAAAATGTTGCATTTGCTGATTTTAATGAAGACCCATGTCCTTCACTCCCAAAAATTAAAACATTTGAGAAACCAAGTTCAGTAAATCCTGAAATGAAAGGAAAACCTGTTATATCAAACACTAATACTAAGACACAAGAAGAAATAAAGACAACAATTGTTACAAATAATGTTAGATTTGGTGAAAGCTCTATTTGCAATGGTTGTGAAAGTATGGTAGTAATAAATCAAGAAGCAAAACCTACAAAAACAGAACCAATTACTTTATATAATACAATTATTAATTTTGTTAAAGATTGTTTTTGGTATTAAAACTTTCATTTAATTTTTGGGCTCTGACTTGGAAAGTCAAATAGTGTCTTTATAATGAGAGCCAAATGATAACTTCATAATTAAAAGAATAAAATGGATATCCCGATGCTGGGATGTGATGTGCTAGCTAAGTCTTATGAAGCGACCAATATTTTTATGAAGTAGAATTCTTAAGAGTCTTTTATAAAATAAAACTATAATAGCTCGAAATGGCATCATTATAAAAATGATATCACAAAGCAGAGCCAATTTTTGACAAAGTTTAAAAATTACCTTTTTTTTAATATATTATGAATGATGATTTAGACATATTTGGTTTCACATTACTTTCTATATTTGCTCTTGGAATTATGATGGGAACTATATTCTCAGTAAGTTTAAAAC
Source organism: uncultured Methanosarcinales archaeon (assembly GCA_964384165.1). Classification (GTDB taxonomy): domain Archaea; phylum Nanobdellota; class Nanobdellia; order Woesearchaeales; family UBA583; genus UBA583. The sequence goes on along the minus strand of CAYLKB010000086.1, from coordinate 5,708 downwards.
TTGATGTATTATACAACTATAAAATCTATATATTAATAGGAAATATTGCATTTGCTATTATTTTTGCACTAACTTCTGCAATGGCAAACAATTACATGCACAAAGACCCTAAAACTGGCTTAATTATTTATTTATTAGGTTTGATAATTAGTTTCTCTTATATACATTTCTTATTATAGAAGAATTGACCTTAAGGTCAAACTATATCATTATAATATGAGGCTAAAGAATACTCCGGATTTAAACTGATGCGGAGATGTACCTTTTGTGGGGATGTATCGTGTAAGCTTAAGTTTTACGTGACATCCAAGAATTCTTTAATAATTTATTAAGTGTCTTTTTAAAAATAAAACTTTATATGTTAGTATCTACACCATTAAAAAAATGATATTGGGGAAGAGTTATTATAGATTATAAAACAATGTAATGTTCTTTAATAGTAGAATTTTCATATTTTTCTAAATCTATGAGTTTTAAGTTCTTTGAATTTATATTAACATCATCAAATAATTTTACTCCTTTACCAAGAAGTACTGGCATTTTAAATAAAATTAATTCATCAACTAAATACTCTTGGAGAAATTCTCTTATCAATCTTCCTCCACCTACAAGCCATACTTTTTGGTCATTAGAACTATATTTTTTAGCAAATTCTGTAGCATTTATATCAACAAATTCTGCATACTCATCTTTTCTATTCTTATTTTTAGAATCATTAGAAAATACATAGCACTTCTTAGTTTTATATGGAAATTCACCAAATCTTAAAATCTGTTCATATGTAACTCTTCCCATCACAACAATATCAATATCATCAACAAACTTTTCATAACCATAATCATTTCCTGTAAAATCATCTAAAAAACTAACACTGCCATTTTTATCTGCAATAAACCCATCAACACTCATAGCTATATACACAATATATTTTGCGATTTTCCTAAATTAGAGTCCTCTGTTTTTCTTCCTTAAATTCCATATTAATTATCTTAGCCATTTCTTTAAAATCTTGTTCAAAAGCTTCTTTTAATTTAGGATTATACATCATGGCAGCTGGATGATAAATAGGTATTACAATAAAACTATTATCTTCAAGAATAATTTTTCTGACATTTCCATGAAGACTAGTTATTCCTTCTATATTTTTCATCTCCTCAGGTTTAAATCCTGAAAGAACAAATTTAGTTGAATAATTTCCAAGAGTTGCAATAACTTTAGGTTTTATAGTTTTTATTTGTTCTATAAGGTAAGGAGTGCATTTTTTTATTTCATCAGGTTTTGGGTCTCTGTTTTTTGGCGGTCTGCACTTTAAAATATTTGCAATATATACATCATCTATTGTAAGACCTATCATATTTAGAAGCTTATCTAGTTGTTTTCCTGCCCTTCCAACAAATGGCAGACCTTGCAAATCTTCCTTCTCGCCTGGAGCCTCACCAATAAATAAAATATCAGCATTAGGATTTCCTTTTCCAAAAACAACATTATTTCTTGTTTCACTTAAAGAACATTTTGTGCATTTACAGCATATATTTTTCAAATCCTCAAGATATTTTTTTTCCATATAAATAAAATAAAAATTGTCTTTATAAAATTAACCTGAAATATAAAATTATAAATGCTCTTCTAAAAATTTTCTTGAATAACTTAAATCAACTATTTTAATTTTACCTTCATGTCCATGAAGAATTAATATTTCTATTTATTAATATCATATCTTGTATATAATCTAAATTATTTATATAGTTCTACATTATCTCCTTATATACTTAGATATAATTTGGATATGGGCTTTTTTATATAATAAACCCTCTATTTAATTAATTCAAAAACTTACAAATAATCTCTATTTACTTCAAATGCTTCAACTGTTGGGTCTTCTTCGATTAAAGCTGGAACATAACCAAGCTCTTTTAATTCATCTTTAAATTGTAAGACATGTTCAGGGTATGTTAGAAGTCGCAATTTTTTATCATCAACAATAAGTTCAAGTCCCTCTTTTTCAAGCTCAATAGCAGCTTTTTTCAATTCAATCAAAACATTCTCTCTTTGACTATCTGATAACCTTTTAATACTTTTATAATCACTATAATTCTTAAGATATATAATACCTCTATGTAAAAGTCCTTCATCAGTTATCACATCAAAATCTGTTGATACATTTTCGGCTCTTCTTTTAAATCTATTTGTCATCTGTACTCCATCTTTTAATTTACTTGTACAAAAATGAACTGAGAAATTCTTACCACTGCAATAATTTATAACTTTTAAAGCAAGTTCTTCACTACCTCTAATGCCATGAGAAATATCTGTTTTAGTTTCATATTCTCTTTTCTCCATTTCATCCATATTAAGTTCTGCAACCTCCAATTCATTTAAATTCAAAAACTTGATTTTACCATCAAAAAAATCACATATTTCTAAAATTTCTTTTTCATTTTCAGGTATGCATGGAATTTCAATTCCAACATCCCAATTATATTTTAATGCATTATCAATTCTAACCCAGTCCTCTTTTTTCAAAAAATCAGGATGAAATCTAATCTCATCAAGTCCGGCATTATGCAACTTTAAAAGATTATTTTGATTAGCTAGAACAAAAGAAGTATATAAATGTATATGAAAATCTTTTCCAAATTTATTTTTCAGCTCTCTAATAAATTGACTAGTTCTATCAACTTTTGCCAAAGGGTCACCTCCAGTAATTCCAGCTCCTTTTGCTGATGTTAACTCTGCCTCTTCAAATATTTCTTCAATCTTATCAGTTTTCCATTCATTAGCATAAACAACATCAATATCTTTTTTTTTCTCAGATAGTGGACAATACCAACAATGTCTAGGACAAAGTCCTGTAACATACAATACAAGTTTCTCACCATTAACACAATATTGACATCCTTTAGGCAATGAACCTAGTAATTTTGAATAATATATAGTATCAGCAACTTCTCTCATAAAAAAAAAAACACATGCAATTTTAAAAGATTAACTAAAATAAAATAATGTAATTACAAATCAATTGTATTATAATAATTATCAAAATAACATTTTTCAGGCATTTTAAATCCAATATTCTCATTTGGGTCTCTTAATATATCTTCAATTTTTCTTAAAACTTCAATATTTTTAAAAGCTTCAATAGGTATTGAAAAAACTGAATTATCTGAGAACCCTTTACCATGTTCAGAAATGCTATATGTAATTGTTGTTTCAGGACTTTTAAGATGATTTAAGTCGATTCCTACATAAACATCTTTATTCTTATCTAGTGGATTCTCAAATATTAGGCACTTGAACGATATTTCGGGGATGATGGTAAAATAAATATTCCCTTCTTCATAACCAATAATTCTAATTAGTCTATCTGATTTAACGCCATATGTATCAAGAAAGTTTTCAATGCCTGTTGGATATTCTAAAGCAGTCTCTGAAAATAAAGTTGTTGAAGCTCCAATAGATGCTGCAAATAAAATTGAACTAAGATTGTGTTTTTTAACCATTTTTTAATATTTAAAGCAAATCATCATCAATATCAATTTCTTCGATATCAATATCCATATCATCATCAAATGATTTCTTATCCATTTCCTCTTTATGTTTTGAAGAATCACTCTTAGTCTCTGTATTCATTTTTTTATCTGACTTTTCTTCATCAATTAGTTCTTGAGCAACTTCATCAACAGTCTTTACAGCAACTCCTATTATTTGGTTTACAAGAAATTGTTTCTCTCCAGTAAGATTGCTAACTCCAACATTGCCACCAATGGATACTTTATTACCAATCATTTTCTTGCTAAACTCTCTATACTTATCAATATCCTCTGTTAGTCCAATAATATCTTCTTTTGAAAGTTTTGTAATCTGCTCTGCCCTGTCTCTAAAACTAACAGTTCCAAGAGACCCGCTACCATCATCTATAATAATATTTACGATAGGAACTTTCATAGGTTCAACATCATTGTGTTCTGCACATTTGTATGAACCTTCATCCTGAAATACTTTTTTGAAACAATCAGGACATGCAAGATAAAACCTTGGAATTTCAAAATCAGTAACAATTCCTTCTATTGAGACATTTCTCTCACCTTCTTCAAGCTCATTTATTTTCTTTTTTTTAAAGTCAATATCTGACTTCATCTCCTGAACCTTTATATCTACTCCTTTAGGATTTACTTCAATATCTGAATACTGTCCATAATGCACTTCTATTCTCTCAGAATTATTATTCTCTCTAGTATATGCATTAATTATTTTTAAAATATCTTTATCATGAATATTCTCAAGAATCTCAGTTTTATCATTCCAAAAAACAACTCTTATAACACCAGTCTCATCTCCTGCAAGAACAGACTGAACGCTTCCTTCAGACCCATTTGATGAAGAGAAAGTTACTCTGTCGTACTTTCTTAACACTTTACACATAAAGCTAACTGGAGTTTTTGGTTCAGTAATATCTTCAATCTTTACCATGTCTGCATCTTTTTTAGGTTTATCAGTTTCAAGCCTAACACCTAAATCATTTGCAATAATGTAAATTGCTCCCTCTTCTGAAACAAGACCTGAGAGTTCATCAACTTTTTCCTTAATTAAATTTGAAATTTCTTCTTCAGCCTTGCCTGATTTCTTAACCAGACTTTTAAATAATTTATCTCTCTCGGACATCTTAAAAATATCTAAGAGTGGATTTTTATAAACTTTTCGATAGTAAAACTGCAAATATCAATTATATTTTATAAAATAACATTAAAATCTTTTCTAGAATAAATATTATAGTCGTCCACAAAAGTTTTTCCTTTTGTGTCCTCTCCACTCGCTTTGCTCGTTTGCTATATCGTGTTCTCGAAGTTAATAACTTCTGCGCAGCACGATAAATAAATTATTATTTGATATTAATTCATTATTTTATTCTACTTATTACCTGAAACTCTCCATTATGATATTGTTTTAAAAACATATCCATTTTTGAAACTCCATTTTCATCAAAACTATAATTGCCCAATACTCCCTGATAATTACTATTTTCTAATATCTCATTTTTTATATTAATTGTATCATAGGAATTCATTAATATTGGAACTAATATATTAACTGCATCATAAGCAAGAAATGAAACTAATTGGGGTTTATAGTTATATTTTAAATTAAATTGTTGCTCAAAATAAATGTTATCTGCATACTCGTAACCTATAATTTCCATACCTTCTAAATATTTTGGATTAACTTTCTCCTTGTAACTCTCAAACTCAATTTCATAATTAGGTTCGCCAAGTAAATCTAGAGTATAGTTTAATTTATTATTAAAAAATTGATTAATAAGTATAGTCCTTTTATCTGCAAAAAGAAAATTAGCTATTGAATCTGCATTTGAATTTTTAATTCTAAGCAAAACTGTGTTAAAATCATTATCATTCTCCATTATAATTTCATCCAATATTATATTTTCATTAGCATCTTCAACACCTTTTTTAAAGAATTCTGCATTTTTCTGATGAAGTGATGTCATCTCTGATATCAATGCAATATTATCATATTTATTTCCATAATATTTGCCCATTTGATAATTTAATTCAAATGAATGTGGAAGTATTTGTATAATATAATCATCTTCATAAATAATCCCTTCCAATAATTGAATTATAATTATTTCATTTTCACAGTAGATGAACCTTTTTGTTTCAAAATAAAATTTTTTTATAAAAAATTAAGTT
>CAYLKB010000085.1:0-7254 GCA_964384165.1 uncultured Methanosarcinales archaeon | reverse complement strand
TTTTACATGAATAATTCGAATTTTTTCCATAGGTATTGCTCCCCCCTGATAAAGTATAAACCCATACTTTTTCTCAGCCGAAGTCCTATCAAGTTCTTCAACCATTACTTTTTTATTTGCAAAAATAGTTTGATTGGTAAGTCTCTCTATTTTAAGTACCTGCTCTTTTGATAAAGAATCATAATGTGTTATATCAAGCGTTCCAAACTCAGATTTTAAATTGGAGCCATTCTGCCAAACATGATTCCCTAGAACTTCCCTTGCACTAAAATTTACTATATGTGTTGCAGTATGCAGTCTTCTCAACTTTTCTCTGTTTTCCATATCAACTTCTATCTTAACCATTTGCCTAAAATATTTTAAGAATAAACACTTTATAAAATTATGTCAATTAAACTCTCAAAGTAGCACTAAGCAAAAATAAAACTATTCCCAAAATCATAAACCCAAATCCACCATCAAGTATTGGGATATAATTTTCCATTATTTGTGCAAGCCCAAAACTTATAAGTACAAAACCCATAAAAATCAAAACTGAAACTTCACCAATTTTAATTAACCTCCTAGTTACTTTTTCCTTCACATAATCTCCTGCTACTCTAAAAACTTCAGCCTCTATAACTTCCGAAAACGATCTTTTTTTCTTCATATATAAAACTCAAATTTAGATATTTATAAACTTAATTAAAAATAGAACTCTGTCCGGAAAGTCAAATGATGTCATTAAAATGAGAGCCATTTTATAAATTCATATTATAAAAACCCATGCGATGTGTCGTACTATCACAGTCTTACGCAACAACCAAGAATTTGCAAATTGATTTGTAGAGTATCCATATGCTAGGATATACAGTGTAATTGAAATCTCACTATATCCTGTGTAGTCGTAGATGACATATGTCACCCGATTACACAAATCTCACTATATAAAAAAAATCATAAATGCACGAATGGCCACCATTAAAAATTAATATTCCAAGGCAAAGCCTGAAAAAATTAATTTATGCACACTCCATCATCACAGTCACATAAGATTCTAGTCTGACCAATAGTATTATTGATACAATAAAAATCAATAACTCCCCCATCACAAGAATCAGAGACATTATACCATTTCTGAGTTTGACCAGAATAATATTCTACTATACCTTTAATATATAAACCTATATATCCTTCATTATCATTACACCAATTACCTCCAGGATAAGGATTTTGATTAATACAAGCACCATCATAACACCCCTGAGCACACAATATTTCATCTTGTTTCATCTCTCCATTCTCACAATATCTCTCATACAAATTACCATCACATGCATCATAATCAGTATACCATACATCATTAATTAAATAATCAACTTTTCCTTTCTTATTATAATCTATAATGGTATATTTTTGGTCTCCATGTTCATAATCAATACAAGTTTTATTTAAACTATCCAAATATAAACCATAACAAGCAAGTCCAAAAGAATCATCATTATATACACATTCAATATACTTATATATATTATATTTTGTACTTCTCAATGAATTCTGAGTAATTAAATCATCAACATAAAAGTTCCCATATGAATCATTAATAAATCTTCCAATCATCAGTCCATCAGATAATGCATTAGTTTTAGAATCCATATCTAAATCCAATACTCTTGAATTTGTTAATCTTTCCAAATGATTACTAATTTCATTAAGAGTCCTTATTGCATTATTACCTACTACTCCTTCAATCAATGAATTTTCTCTAAAACCAAACATGTACCGAGTTATAAGCAATACATCTGTTTCATATCTAACTTCTCCATCACCATCAATATCAAGAGCACTATAAACTTCAATTGAAGAGCTATTAATACAAGCACCATCTTGACACTCACATTCTACAAACTCTTCAACCATCTCATCTACATCACAATACCTCTCATACAAACCTCCATCACAAGAATCTTCTACACTAAACCAATCACCAAATTGTTCTGAGTAATATTTAAGTATACCTTTTGAATAATAATCGATACCCTCCTCAGTATCAACACATGAAAAATTTCCTTGTTTACCATTTCCATTATCATCCTCATTTTTATTTCCATTATCATCCTCATTTTTATTTCCATTATCATCCCCATTTTTATTTCCATTATCATCCCCATTTTTATTTCCATTATCCTCCCCATTTTTATTTCCATCGCCAGCACCGATTTTATCAATAATTCCAATAATTATATCTCTAAGAACTTTTCTATTAATTATAATTTCATTATTATCTTCATCAATAGTAAAATTAATTTCAGATAATATATTATCAATAATTTCATAGATTTTAATTTCTTTTTCAGTATAACCTTTAGGCAAATCATTATCCTTATATTTCAATCTTAATTTAAATTCTTTCGAAAAATAAGTTCCTTCAGGACCAAAATTATATGTGCCTCCTACCAGAAGTACATTGCCAAATTTATTTCTATTTTCTCTATACAATGTAAGTTTATTTGAATCAACATTTGCAAAACTAATCTCAGTTTGAGGCTCAACTATCATATCAACCCCCATAAACCCTAAAACCTGTTGCTCTTGTACCATACTATCAACTTCTTTTTGTTGCATTGTTATACTTTGATCCTCGGGAATATCAGGTAAAACAAAATCCATACTTGGACTTGGCATTCCATCTTCAATACCATATAAATTATACCAAGAAAAATCATCAGAATCTTCACATACCCCTTTTGTATATTTATAAGTTTCCTTAATCTTTGTCAAATCACCATCAACCGAAACTCCTTTATCAACATAATGTTGTTTTACAATATCAATACATGTATCCATATCCAAGTTTTTACCACAACTACATGTTGAAACAAGAGGACAATACATGCTATCTTCACAAATATTAAAAGCATTTGTTTTAACAAGACCAATACTTCCATCTTTATCCAAATCATATGAAACCTTAGCAGTACAATATTCTAAAATTGCATCTTGAGAACAATCATTAAGATTAGCTTTTTTACAACTTTCAAAACAAACTTCATTATTTTCATTCTCTTTCATAAACTCTGCAACTTTAAGCTCATTATCTGAAAAAGAATTACTTACTACCTGCAATGACACAAAGCCTACAACTAAGACAACAAACAAACCTATAACTAATAATATAGAATTTGATAAACATTTTTTATAATTAATTAAATTCATAATAATATTTAATAAAAAAATAATAATAAATAATAAATTGACAACTTTATAGTAATAAAAATAATACTATAATTTATTATATAAGACATAAACTTTATATTAATATTATTATTTACTAAAATATGGAAATTATTGCAGAAGGTGCTGAAGCTATAATATACAAACTTGATGAAAATACAATTTTAAAAAGAAGACTTGAAAAAACATACAGACTCAAAGAGATTGATGATAAACTTAGAAAATTCAGAAACAAAAGAGAATATAAAGTACTAACAAAATTGCAAGAACTTAAAATTAACGCTCCAAAACCAATAAAAATATATGATAAAGAAACTCAATTTGAAATGGAACTAATAAATGGAAACACTCTTAAAAATGTGCTTAATCAAGAACTTTTAAATGAAGCATTTAATAACATAATCAACCTTCATAAAAACAACATAACACATGGTGATTTGACAACTCTTAACATGATAGAAAAAGAAAAACAAGTCTTCCTAATTGATTTTGGTCTTGCAGATTTTACCAATAAAATTGAAGACAAAGCAGTTGATTTAAATCTATTTTTTACTTGCATAAAAAACGAACATCCAAAATTTTTCAACGAAAAAGACAGACTAACAAACATATACAAAAAACAAATAAATAGAGGAGAAGAAATTATAAAAAGATTAATAAATATAGAACATAGAGGAAGAAATAAATAATAAAATATAATTTTTACAAATAAAAATAAAAAATATTAAACCCAAAAAATATTATTATTTCTTAAACATATCAACAAACTCTGTTGGGAAAAAAATAAATTTCGAAGAAGGGTCAACTGAAATATCATTTATTGTCTGCAAAGTTCTAAGTTGCATAGCACCAGGAGATGTTGCCAATAAATGAGCCGCTTTTGATAAATTATGAGCTGCTGTAACTTCACCCTCAGATTTAATAATTATTCCCCTCTTTTCTCTTTCTGCCTCAGCTTCTCTTGCCATCACTCTCTGCATATCAGTAGGTAGCTCAATATGTTTTAACTCTACCCTATCAACTTTAAGACCCCATGCATCAGTTCCTTTATCAATAATTGTCTTAATCTTATTTGAAATTGCATCCCTATTAGCAAGTAGCTCATCAAGTGTAACTTCACCCACAACATCTCTCATAGTTGTCTGAGCAAGTTGAGATACAGCATAATAAAAATCTTCTACATCTAAAATAGATTTTTTTACATCAAATACATAATAATATGATACAGCATCTACATTAACTGAAACATTGTCCTTTGTAATGCAATCTTGTTTAGGTACATCCACAGTTTTAATTCTAATATCTACTTTCTGATAACTTTGAAAGATTGGAATTACTACATTAAGTCCAGGACTCATCATAGAAGAATATCTACCCAAAGTAAATCTTATTCCCCTTTCATATTCCATAATCTGTTTAATACCTGAAAGAATAAATATTACAATAATTATTATTGGAATTACAATCCAACCTATTGCCATTTTTTTAACTTTTTACCTCAAAAATAAATTTTTTATAAATTTAGTACAATGTACTAATACCAAGGTCTCTTGAAACCTTGTTCGCTGACTCTACTTTTTCCTGTCTTGTTTCATTTCCCAAAATATGAGGAGACTGTACCCCCGTTAAAATAGTCATAACAGTAATTCTTTTAGAATAACTCTCATCTACTCTAGCTCCCCAAATAACATTTGCATCCTGATGTAATGAAGATGTTATTTTCTGTCCTGCAAGGTCAATTTCTTCAAGTGTCATATCTTCACCACCAGTGATGTGAATTAAAGCTCCTGTAGCTCCAGAGTAATCTATATCTAGAAGAGGATTTGATAAAGCCTCATCTACTGCTTCTTCAACTCTCCTGTTAGTATCCGATGTTCCCATACCAACAGTTGAAACACCACCACTACTCATTATCGCTTTAACATCTGCAAAGTCAAGATTAACCAGACTTGGAGTCGAAATAATCTCCACAATTCCTTTAATCGTAACAGAAATTAATTCATTTGCAACAGCAAAAGCTTGTTTTACAGGCAAATTTCCAGCAATTTTTACAAGTCTGTTATTATCAATTACAATAACTGTATCTGCAACAGCCCTTAATTTCTGAAGACCAAATTCTGCCTTATCAATTCTTGCTCTTTCAATTGAAAATGGCATAGTTGTAACTCCAATTACAATAGCTCCCATGTCTTTTGCAACTTTTGCAACAATTGGAGCAACACCAGTACCAGTACCACCACCCATTCCAGCACAAACAAAAACCATATCAGCACCAGTAAGAGCTTCTTTAATTTCAGCAATACTCTCTTTTGCAGCCTCAGCACCTTTATCAGGATTTCCTCCAGCACCAAGTCCTCTTGTTACTTCCTTTCCAACTAAAATCTTTTTATCAGCATTTTTTAATTTCAAATCCTGAAGATCAGTATTAACAGCTATAATCTCTGCACCATTAATTCCTTTAGAATATAACCAATCAACCATATTCTGTCCTGCTCCACCGCAGCCCACAACTGTCATTCTTGCCTGACCAACTTCGTAGTTGTCTAATTCATCGTCAGACATGTTTTGTAATGCATTTTTTACTAAAAATTCCATTTTTAAGCAGATGTAAAACTTCTATTTAAGTTTTATATTATATGACGAAGTTTTTCATATTAAAAGAATTGTTTTCCCTGAATAGTTAATACCCATCCAATAAACAGATATTTTAAAAACTAAACTAAAAAAAAAAAAACTTAAAAAAAACTTAAAAAAAACTTAAAAAAATAACATAAAAAAACCTAAATTTAGAGTAAACAGAATTTTATTTTTCACTAAACTTTATTAAAAAAAATATAACAAAAAAATTAACTCTCTTTTTTTTTCATTTTACTAATTTGCTCAGCAGAAAGTGGCTCATCTAATTTTGCATTAATATTACTATTAGCTTTTTCTCTAAAATCAGTATTCTCATCAAGTTTGAAATAATCATAAAATTTCTTAGTAACTTTGTAATATTTACCAACACCTTTCTTCTCAAAAGATAAAAATTTTGATTTGACTAAAAAATCTAGTTCTGACTTTACAGGTTTTCCTAATATTTCAGCAAGTCTTGTTTTTGTCACAGGCATCTCATATGCAATAACTGATAAAACTTTTAAGATATTTGAAGGTATTTCAGTCCCAGTAACTAATTGAGTAGTCACATCCTCAAACTCAGGTTTTAATACCATTCTCCATTCCCCATTTTCATTCTCCTCCACTATAAAAGAAAAACCATTTTCAAATTTTTTTCTTGTCTCTGCAAGCAAATCAAGAATAATTGAATCATTATCAATTGAAAGAGAATCCATAATTTTTTTTACATCAAGCCAGTCTCCATAAGCAAAGAGCAAACCTTCAACTTTAAGTTTCAACTCTTCTATCTCTTTCCCTGATGCTGTTTTAACCATATAATAAAAATGGCTTAGCTAATTTATAAAATTTTGCTGTAAAAACTAAATGAAAACTAATATTATAATGTGCTTGAACAGAAATTCTTAAGTTCTAAGAACACCTTAATAGCTAATCTAAGCAAAGCTAGATCTTCAGAAGAACGCAAAAAAAAATTAATTCCAGATGACTATAATTTAGTAATAAATTTTGAGGTTGGGTTATCTCTATAACAACTCACATCATTTTCATTACATCCTAAAACATTCCCTTTTCTATCAATTTTTAATCCATATTCATAACATATCCCCCCATTACATTCAAAAGGGTCAGGAGAATCTGTAAATATATGATGCAAATCAGGCGAATTATTTCTAAAACATAAATTTTCAATCCCGGAATATGGATTATCCCAGTTCATTTTATGTATATCATAATTATTTCTAACAACAAAATCTTCAAAACTTTGCTGAATACAAAGTTGTTTTTGTTCCAAATCATTTGCCATATCCTTATAATTTAATTCTCTATCAGGTGTTGTAGCAGCACAACCAATTAATGCCATACTTAAAGGAAACACGGATTTTGCATGCTAATAACTACCTCCAAGTAAACTAACCAAAAGTTTGA
>CAYLKB010000084.1:0-7273 GCA_964384165.1 uncultured Methanosarcinales archaeon | reverse complement strand
GTAAAATTCTCAAACCTAACTTATATTTCTAATTTTCTGTCAAACTTGGGTTATATTTCTCTAATAAATTTTTGTTAATTTCATTATCTTTTATATCTGGCTCTGCAAAATATATCATATTTTGAGCTTCTTTGATTGAGTATATATTTTCATTACCACCAAAATAGTTTCCATATAAATGTTTATGGTTATTTCTTTGATATAACTCTTTTAAGATAATCTCACCTGTTGTGATTGAGTCCGGAAGTAATATTAATGCATATTTATCTTAAGGTTAAAAAAATTATTCCAGATTTAATCTTGAAATCTAAAAAGGAAAATTATTCTAAAGCTAAAGTCTTTACAGGATTTGAAGGTATGATAACTGTTAATCAGTATATAATAGATTCTCTATCTAAGGGTGATGAGTGGCTTAGTATGGGACTTACTGAACAACCAATGACATGGGAGATATATTTTAACAAAAAACAAAGAGAAAGATCTAAAAAGGGAATTATCCATAAGCTATTACTTAATGAGAAATATAAAACTCTTTATAATGAAAAAAAGAAACATACACAAATAAAATTTTTGCCGGCTGAAGTCGATTTGCCGACATCTACAGAAATATTTGCAAATAATATAGCATTATTTATTTTAATTAAAGAAGACCCAATGGTTATTTTAATTTAAAGTGAAGCTGTTGCAAGAAGTTTTAGGAAATATTTTGAGATGCTATGGAAAAATAATTAATAATCTGGAAGGAATTAAATATTATCAATTTCATAATTAATGATTGTAATTGATTGTGATGTAAAATATATTTTTGGGCCTAGAGAGAGTTTATGACAATTTTTTTTGAGAAATTTTTTTGTTTGCTTGTCAAATCCATCATGGTCACCTAATATGAAGACTGAGTCATATAGTTTTGCTTTTTCATTTTTTATATGAGACCCGTTTGAGTCTAGAAAGTAAGTATTCTTTTCTTTTGATATTTCTTCAATAAATTTATCTATTGGAGCATCATCAACAAAAACTCCAGGATGGACTTCTCTTGTTATACCTGGTTTGCATTTTTTGAGACATATTTCTATAAGTTTTTTGAGGTCTTTTTTTGAAATTGTATTGTCTTTGTGATATTTTATTAAAATATGTCTAGGAGGATTTGGTTTGCCCATTAAATATAAATGTAATTCAACATCTTCTCTAAATGTGTTTGATGCAAATAATGAAGATATAATTGAATGAAGAAGAATATCTATTCTTCCAGCAGATTTTAAGTCTTTAATATAGGGAGCAGTTGATGCTGTACTTGATATTATAACAAAAGTTCTCATTTTATCTTATTTGATTCTATAATATTTTTATTACTTAGTATTCTTTTTAAAGATTCTGTATATGGAGTGTCATCTTCAAACTGACTTGCTGAGCAATCCAAGATTATTTTTACAGGAATTTGCATGTTAAATGTGTCCATGACAAATTTTGCAATGCAAACATCAAGGTATATTCCACAAATGTAAATGTTATCATAATTATTATTTGTAATGATTTTTTTTAGCTCTTCAGTTAGAATGTCATAATTGTCATGTTTTATTTTTTTGAAATTTTTTGAAATTTTTTGCATTAATTTCTTTTAGTATTTTTTTGTCTTTATTATAGTCGTCCACAAAAGTTTTTCCTTTTGTGTTCTCTCCACTTATCTTTGCTCGCTCAGCTATATCGTGTTCTCGAAGTTAATAACTTCTGCGGAGCACGATATTTTCAAATTTTTTCCAGTTTAATTGCTTTTCAAAGAATGAATTTTTCTTATTATCAAAAACTGTGAAAATTATATATTTATTTATTTTATTTATCAACTTGTTAATATTTGGAATTAATTTTTCAACATTTTCATATCTGAATCCTTCTTGCATATCAAATATAATAAGTAAGTTCATTATAAATTTTAATTTTTGTCCATTTAAATAAATTAAAAATCCTAAGAATTGCTATCCCAATCATAAATGATGGGGTATTACGCAATTCTTCGAGACGGATTTTTAGTCATCGTTTAAAGTTAAGCCCCACACTAAAGGATGTGGTAATCTTGAAACGATAAATTTGTTACTCTATAAACTTGAGAATTTATAAAAAAGTTTATAAAATGCTAAAACTACGAGTTATTATATAATGGGACAGGAAAAGATACCTGTAACAAGCGAGAAAAAATACGCTTATGCAGGAATATTTGATATTATGGAAACTTATTCATTCTTGAAGAGCTATCTTGAAGATTCAATGCACTATGATGTGACAGAAAAAGATTATGAAGAAAAGAATGATGGCAAGTCAAAATCTATTTTAGTTAAGTTTGAAGCTGAGAAAGAATACAATGATTATTATAAAATTATAATCAAATATAGTCTTGACATGAAAGGTAAAGATATAGCTATTGAACATAATGGTAGAGTTTTAAATAGAATAGATGGAAATGCAAAAATAACTGTTAATTGTTATATTGAACCTGATTGGCTAGAAAAAAGACAGCACTCTGCACTAGGTAAATTTTTAGACCAAATTTATAATAAATATATTAGCAAGAGCGAGCTTGACAAATGTATTATGACTGGAGTTATGGATGTTGGAGAGCTTCTTAGCAGATTTAAACAGCAAATGAATACTACACTTTAAATATTTTAAAAATGAAAAAAAAAGCAGATGCGCAAATTGGAGCAATTATTGTAGGCCTTGCAATGATTCTGCTTTTTGGAGGTATTTTTAATGATGATTCTAGTTCATCATCTACAAATAAAAATAATAATGGAAATTCAAATAATAATAATAATGATTATGATTATATTTCAGAAGATATTATTTTTGCTCTTAATGATACTAATATTGGAAAACAGCAAAGAGTTACAGAAAACACACCAAATATAGAACTTGGCTCAACAGTAGAGTATAATACTATATATGTTGGCAATGATTATTTTTTAAAAGCTAATCCATTTTCCAAAAATGAGTATTATTTTGACATTACATTAAAAGAACCTGAAAATATAAATAATTTACTTTTATATTTTAATATTAATAGAGAAAAGTATGATGATGATATATTAATTTATTTCAATAATACTTTTGTAGCAAAAACTGACGGAAAATCACATAGATTTCCAATAAATATTATGAGAGATTTTGAAAATGAGACAGCAAGGATAGTTATAACACTTGAAAAACCAGGAGTTTTTGATTTGTTTAATTGGAAAAAAATTGAGATGACTGATTTAAGAGTTGTTGAAGAAAGACGTGAGATAGAAAATAATGTGAAAAGATTTGATTTTCAAGTTGATAAAGATGATTTAGAGAGAGTTTATTTAGATGTTGTTGTTTCATGCAATAATGCTAAAGAACTGAATCCTTCAATAAAAGTAAAAGTTAATGATTATTCAATAAATGATTTTAATCCACAATGTGCTTCGAGGTATAATAGAGTAACTAATGAGATACCCTTGAATATTTTGGATGAAAATAAAAATACTTTAGAATTTGAGACTGAGGGTTATTATGAAATATCTTATAGCTTAAATAAAATATACTTTAATGATAAGGATGTATATAAATTTAATATTGAAGACTTTAGTGATATTTATGATGTTATTATATATGGCGATTTTGATAAGTCTAATTTAGATTTAAGATTAAATAAACAAACTTTTAGTTTAACAAGAAATGAAATAAAATCTATTATGCCTTATCTAAGATACGGAACAAATGAACTTGTAATACTATCAAAACCTGTTGAGATAGATGAGCTAGTTATTGAAGCTAATGAGTTTGTAAATGAAGAAGATTAAATTGAGTTTTAGTTATTTTTGATATGTTTCTATTTTACCTAAAAAATCATGTCCTTCAATTACATTAACCCTATATAATTTGCTATCATATAATGCTCTTTGATATACATTTATATCAAATTCTATAGGACAAGGCGATTCTTTTCTTGTATTTATTTGAATTAATGTATCATGAAAGTTTTCACCAAACAATCTATCTGCTAATAAAATTTCAAGCCTTTCATTTGATTTATCTCTAGTTTTACTACTTAAATGATGTATTATACCTAATTTTAAATTATCATCATCGGCAAATGTATTAATAAAACCATCAACTCCTATATGAAATTTTTTATTAAAATAATTGGGATTTCTGTTTGTTAGTTTTGAAAAATATCATTCACGAATAGGAAGTGCTGAGATTCCACAGATATCAGAGAATATTTGCTCAAAATCATATGTTTGAGCTCCATCCCTATAAAAAAAGAATCATTTGTGCTCATGTATCTTTAAGGTTCAAATCTTTAATTTAATTCATCTAATAATGTATCAAATGTAAATATTTGCGGAGAATATGTTACTAATTCATGTTGATTTTGTGTCATAATAAATGAAAACAAAATTAAATAAATATTTTAAATTTATTGTATAATTGAATTAGTAAAAACTAAGGGTATTTCAAAAATAATTCTTTTGGAAAACCAAATGACTTTTCCAGATTTTTCTTTGGTATTGGATATATATTGTCTGATGTAACTGCAGAAATTGAAATTGGAGAAGTACTTTTGAAATCATCATCATCATATTCAAGTCCAATTCTTATTAATAATGGAGTATGAGTAAGTTCTGAAGATGTTCTTAGTTAAAGTTCTTCTACTACTGAGTCGTCAGAAAATGTTTTTCCTCTATGAAAATAAGATGCTAATATAATTGGTGAGTTTGAAGTACTTTCTTGACCTGTTGTATTGCCCCTTAGAACAAAGTCCCAGTATACTAATCTTAATGAATCTAATACTGATGGAGGTAGTATTTGATGTTCTATTCTTTCAAATTTGGATTTAATATGTTCTTTAGTTGAGATTTGTTCTATTAACTTATCTATTGTTATATATTTATTTGAAACTAAGTACATAGAAATTGAAATTAATTGTTTGTTTAAATAGTTTTTGAGTAAAACACCTAAAAGTTATACTAATTTTAGAGTTATTATTAAAGTAATATAATAGAAATCAAATAATTATGGTGAGTGTGTATATTAAAAATACATGTGCAGAACTAATTTATTGGTTAAGTATGATTGTATGTTTTATTTCCATAATTTGTGTTATGCTTTTTAGTAAGTGCGGGCTAAACATGTCGCCGTAGCTTCATGCGTACACCCCACTCCTATCAAACTTGTCTTTTACAAGCAAGCAAGGTATCTTTTTTAGAGGAAAGTTTCAGGCTTAGATGCTTTCAGCCTTTATCCTTGACGGCGTAGCTGCTCTGCGTGCCCAAATGGACAACAGATAGACCAGTGGCCGCGACCCACCGTTCCTTTCGTACTAAATGGATCTTTCTCGCAGATACCATAACACTCCAAGCAGATATTATACCAACTGCCTCACAGCGTTGTAAACCCAGCTCACGAACCCTTTTAATGGGTGAACACCCCCACCTTTGGCAGCTGCTGCACTGCCAGGTTAGGATGAGCCGACATCGATGTAGCAAACCGCTCCGTCGATAAGAACTCTCGGGAGCGACAACTCTGTTATCCCCGTGGTAACTTTTCTGTCAATCCAAGGCCCCACTAAGGAGCACATTGGAGATCGTTAGGCCATTGTTTCCAAATTCCGATTAGCATTGTGGTAATCAGAATAAAGCCAGCTTTTGCCCTTACACTCTACGACGGATTTCTAAACCATCTGAGCTGACCTTTGGGCCCTGCTGATATCTTTTCAGCAGGGTGCCACCCCAGCCAAACTGCCCACCAACTACTGTTTCCCTAAGAGGGATAAGCAGCCAACTTTATAACGACAAGTATTACATTGTTGCCAAAGCTCCTTGTTACATTATGAAATTGACCACAATAGCAGGCTGCAGTAAAGTTCAACGGGGTCTTTACTTCCCACTTGGAGTCCCCGGCTTTTGCACCGGGATAGTGTATTCAGAAGGTTCTTCGTAGGGACAGTGACAATCTCGTTACGCCATTCATGCAAGCCGTCATTTAAACGGCAAGGCATTTCGCTACCTTAAGAGGATCATAGTTATCCCCGCCCTTTACCAGACCTTGGCCGCCTTGAAAAGCGGTTTTAGTTACTGGCAGTGGGCAGACTTCAGGAACTATACACATCATTACTGACTAGCAGTTCCCTATGTTTTAATTAAACAGTCGGACCGTCTTTGTTATTGCACCCTAAAATCATCTCGATAAAGACAATGTTTTAGGGACCACATATACCGAAGATTTGTGGCTAATTTGCCGAATTCCCTTACGAAGATTATCCTTACAAGGCTTAGGTTTCTCACCTAGGGGCACCTGTGCCGGTTATGGGTACATGTTTTTAGAATTGAAGAACTATTTTATTTTCAAAGGATCTAGGCATCATCACAATTTAATCGTAAAGACTTAAACAACTTCTCGTGATTACCACTCTCCGTTGTCTTATATCTTTTGAGCCAAGCGTGCTTGACTGCAATTAGCCCTAACCGTCTAAAACAGAACTTGTGTTGCCACAACTATCCAAAAAGTACTGGAATATTAACCAGTTTCCCTTTCCCTTTAATCCAATTAGGATAAAAGTTAGGCATGACTAACCCTTCTCTGATTTACATTGAGAAGGAACCCTTGCCCTTTCGCCTACGGTGACTCTCACACCGCTAATCTCCTACTACCGCCGGGATTCTTATCACTACGAGGTCCATTTATCCTTCAAGACAAACTTCTGCCCACGCAGTGCACCAGCCTACCTTACAGACACCATGTGTCTGAACTATAGTATCGGCAACTTATTTAGACCCGATTATTTTTGGAACAAATACTCTCGAAGAGTGAGCTGTTACGCATTCTTTTAAGGATTGCTGCTTCTAAGCAAACCTCCTCTTTGTCTTCGAGTACTCACATCCTTTACCCTTTATCACTTAATAAGTATTTAGGGGCCTTAACTATAGTCTGGGTTGTTCCCCTCACGGAGTGCAAGTTTACCCCACGCACCCCCGTCTCCCTTTTTCTACGAAGTTACCGGATTCGGAGTTGAACTAATGTATGAAGGGCTATTGCCCCCCAAGACACTAATCCGTAGCTCTACCCCGATAACATTCTCTAAAGAGACTTGACTAAGGCCAATTTTGGCTGGAACCAGCTATCACCAGATTCGATTGGCTTTTCACCCCTATACCCAAGTCACGCAAACCAATAGACGCGGAACTGCTTCGGACCTCCACGGAGTTTTACCCCCGCTTCATCCTGCTCAGGTATAGATCATCTGGTTTCGGGTTAT
>CAYLKB010000083.1:0-7282 GCA_964384165.1 uncultured Methanosarcinales archaeon | reverse complement strand
ATCCTGCGGTTTCAAATATGGCTACTATATTTTTAACAAATCTTAGAGATGTAGGTATTGGAATTAGCAATCCTGCAGCAAAACTACATGTTGCAGGAAATATAATTGCAAACAACCCAACCCAAAACAATCATGTTGCAACTAAGCAATATGTTGACACTGCAGTTTCAGGTGCTGGAGGTAGTCTAAATTATTTTAAAACCAGCACTTCATATTTTACTTATACTCATACAACTCCAAATCAATTTAATCAAATAGGCACATCAGTATCATGTCCTGCTGGTTCATATTTAGTATCTTGTACTTTTTGTAGAGGTTCAGGCTGTAATCCAGATTTAATAGGTTTAAGTGTTGATAGAAATTTTGCTACAGTTTCTGATTGGGAAGGACAAGTAGAATATTATTTCGGACAAACTGACTCTAGGACTTGCAGAGCATCAATTAATGCAATGTTTCGTAGTACTGAATATAATACCAACGGATGGAAAACCTCTATAGAAGGACCATATGGAGTTGCAGCATGGTGTATACAGATGACATAAGAAAAAAAATAACATAATAAAAATATATAATTCTTATTCTAAGCACTAAGACAAATAAATCAATTTTATTATTAAAAATGCGGCTCTGTCCGGAATATCATTTCTTTAATGGTGTCAATTCGAACTAATATAGTTTTATTATCTAAAAGACATCACCGTAAGGGACCCCCGACCCCCCCTATCTTTTTAATATGAAGTAATATTTTGGCTCTAATTTTAATGACACCATTTGAATTTCCGGACAGAGCCAAAAATGCAAATATTTTATAATTACATAAAAGAATAATGAAAAAAATTAATTACAAATATTCTTAATTAAACTAATTAACAGCAGATTTATAAATAATAAAAATCAATTATAATAATATGGAAATAACAAATACAATAATCACTATTATTGCAATTTTTATAACACTACTAATACTAGATTTTTTATGGCTTGGAATAATAACCAAGAACTTTATTATATCAGAATTCGGTTCTCTAATAAAAGTTGAAAACAATTCAATTCAAATAAACCTATTGGCAGGAATACTAACTTGGTTAATAATTGCAATTGGTGTCTTCATTTTTGCTGTAAACCCTTCACCAACAATTCAAAAAGCACTAATTATGGGAGCAATATTCGGATTTATATTATATAGCGTATATGACCTGACAAATCTCTCATTTATTAAAAATTATCCAATAAATTTTATATTTGTTGATATAGCATGGGGAACTATTCTCTGCACTATACTCTCTGCCGTTGGTTTCTACACAAAAAGCTTATTTTAAAAAAATGGTATTTGAAATTATCACTCAATTATCAATAGGATTATTAATATCCTATATTCTTTTATTTATACTCTCATTGTATCTAAAAGACAACTCCATTGCAGATATTTTCTGGGGTCTTGGATTTATCCAATTAACAATTCATACTCTTATAATTTCAAACACATTTACAAACACAGCAAATATTATATTTTCCTCCCTTATTTTATTATGGGGCCTAAGACTATCAAGCCATATCTTTAAAAAGAAACTAAAAACAAAAAAAGAAGACCCAAGATACCAAGAATTTAGAAAACAATGGAAATTTTTCTATATCAGAAGTTTCTTTCAAGTATATATTTTGCAAGGTTTTCTTATGTTAATAATTGCAATACCAATAATTCTTTTCAATTCATCAAAACAAAACTTATCAGAATTTCTACTATCAGGAATTATAATAGCATTATTTGGTTTAATTTATGAATCAATTGCAGACAAACAACTCTCAAATTTTATTTCAAATATAAAAAACAAAGGCAATATAATAAAAACAGGTCTATGGAAATACTCAAGACACCCAAACTACTTTGGAGAAAGCATGTATTGGCTAGGAATTAGCATAATATCACTTCCAATTTCAACTATTGCAATACTAAGCTGGGCTACAATAACCCTACTCCTAAGATTTGTTTCAGGTGTTCCTTTAACAGAAAAGTCAATGCAAAAAAAACCAGGATTTCAAGAATATAAAAGAACAACTCCAGTATTACTTCCTAACTTTTTTAAAAAATAAATATATAAACAAGTCATGTAAAAATTATATATGACAATAAAAAAATTAAATGTTTTAATTATATATACAATAATAACCCTATTAATTTTTACAACAACATATGCCCACATAGTACCATCATCTGTTATAAAACTTGACCATAAAGAAAATATCCTCTTTTTACAAGTCAATGTCCCTTATGAATGCAAAGACTCAAAATGTTCTGAATACTCCAAATTCTCATATTCATTAGATATATTCAATAACAATCTAACAATATCCCAAAACAACTCTAAATGCAATTTATCAACAAAATTATATAAAAAAAAAGATAACTTATTCTATTACGCTGAAGAATATTATCTATATTACTATTGTCCATACAACATAACAGAAA
Organism: uncultured Methanosarcinales archaeon; assembly: GCA_964384165.1. Classification (GTDB taxonomy): domain Archaea; phylum Nanobdellota; class Nanobdellia; order Woesearchaeales; family UBA583; genus UBA583. The sequence continues at coordinate 4,815 of CAYLKB010000083.1, read as the reverse complement.
TTAATATTGACAATACATTATTTTATGAAAAATACGGATATTACTTCGAACAATACTATCACATACAATGCTCAAATGAATTAAAATCAATATATACAGATATAATTGAAACAAAAGTAACTTATAATTATAAAGATTTATGTAAAGATGTGAAAAATGATTCATATATAAATCAATCAATTATAAATACAATATACAATGAATTTATTTATAAAAACATTACAAACAATTCCAAAAACTCAACACCAAACGCATCTCAAATTGCATTCACATCTCACTTGCTTAAAGAAAACAAAAACATTAACAACAATGAGAATTTCTTTTTAAAAATTACAAGCAATATAACATGGCTATTCAATTATGTAATAGAATTATCAAAACAAAAAGAATTCTTTATACTCTTTCTTATATTCTCATTTCTTTTAGGAGTAATCCATAGTTTCTCACCAGGCCATGGAAAAACATTAATTGTATCATACATTATTGGACACAAAGCTTCAATAAAAGACATAATAAAACTATCCCTAACTACAGCAACAGTCCATGTATTAGATGTTATATTACTAAGTCTTTTATTTCTATTTCTACCTGTAAGTTTTAAAAACTCATATATTGATATAATAACAATTATAGCCGGCACACTAATAATTTTACTTGGTATAAAATTTTTAATAAAATCTACAATTAAAAAAAATGAACACACACATGAACACACACAAGAACACACACATGAACACTCACATGAACACACACATGAACACACACAAGAACACATGAACAAACACACACAAGAACACACTCATGAAATCAAATATAAAACTATAACTCATCATCATGATAAAGAAAATAATACAAAAAATAAGAAAAAAAACAAAAGAAATATCTATGCAATTGGGTTTCTAGCTGGCCTTTCACCATGTCCTACAGCATGGCTACTATTCTCAGTCTTAATATCTTTAAACCTATACCTTCAAGCAGTAATCTCATTGATTTTCTTTTCAATAGGACTAATATTTACAATAGCAATAATTGCTTTTCTTTTATTTCATTCAAAAAAAATGCTTAATAAAATTCCTGAAGAATTCAAAAGTTATAATTATATGAAAATAATTAGCTCATGTCTTATAATAATAATTGGTATAATTATGATAATAAGAACAATATTTAAATAATATATAATAAACCATTAAAATATGGAAACAAGAAAAATCCAAATTGTTGGAAAAAAAACTTATTCAATATCACTACCTAAAAAATGGATTGATGAAAATAAATTAAAACCTCAAGACCCACTATTTATTACTACAAACTCTAATAATGAATTAATACTAATTCCTGGAAAAATAGATAATAAAAAAGAATTTACTGATATAGACTTCAAATATGATATCAACTCAATAGCAAATCTAGAACAATTTCTAGTATATTCATATGTCAAGAATATAAATAAAATTGAATTAACATCAAAAAATATAGAATATGAAAAAATTGTTGAAATAAAAAAAGCTCTAAAATATCTTGATGGATATGAAATAACTAATCAAGATGAAAAAACAATAGAAATCTCATTTATCTTCAAAGACATTAATGTTAATATTAGCAAAATACTAATTAGGATGTCATATATTCTCTGTCTTATGTTTGAATCCCTAAAAAACAAAGATTTTGCTATGACTGAAAATATGGAAAATGATATAGACAATCTATACCATTTGGGAAAAAGAATTTTGGTAAAATGTCTAACTGACAAAGAAATGACTCAAACTAACAATATAAATAACATTGAGGACACATTCTTTCTAAATGATATAATCAAAAAACTAGAGCAAATTGCTGACTATTTATACATCTTTTGCAATAAAAAATTATCTACAAACGATTTTAATATAATAGAATCAATTCTCAAGATTATAAATTCTATCATTAAAAGAACATCAACAGTATTTGAAAAATCAGAGGAATTCAAAAAAATTGAAATCTCAAATGATACATCAGGAAACACATATTATCTTCACAAAATAAGAAGTTTTGCAAATGACATAATTGAAAACATTTTCTCAATTGAATACAACAAAAAATTTTATAAGTAATAAATATAATAAAATATAATAATTCTATTTGCTAAATACAAATACATTATATTTTCCATGTTTCTTATATTCTACATTAACATCTGAGAAATTCTTTTTAATAAAATTCTCTGTAATAAAAAAACTTCCTTGCATGAAAATTTTATTTTCAAGAACTTTAAGTAAATATCCTCTAATTGTGTTAGGATTAATATCAACAATTATCAATTTTTCCTTGCAAATAAACAACATTTCATTTATAGCCTTATTTATAACCAATTCTTTTTTATCAGTCCCATTAGCAAAATGATGCAATGAATCATAGCAAATTGCAATATCAAATTTCTTATCTAACCTATTTAAATTAAAAACACCAATACATTCAGTCTCAATATTCATATCTGACTTTTGAAGCATTTTCATAGAAGAATCAATATTCAATACATCTTTTGCACCATAATGAAGAAGATATTTTGACAAAAGCCCACTTCCCCCTCCAACATCAATAATCTTTTTATTATCAATATTTATTTTATTAGAAATATAATAAGCAATTCTCTTATGTTCAAAAGACAATCCCAATATGAAATTATATAACGACATATATTTACTCAAACTTTATATCAGTTATAAATCTGTGCATAAGATTAAAACTATCTATCTAGCATAAATCTCTATAATATCTCTATCTTTAACAACATGGTCAAGACCTACTCTCTGCCAATCAAACTTTGCTGAATTACCTTTTACTTTAGCATATTTAAATTTCTTAAGCATATCCTTATGTATTTTCTCGCAAACTCTAGAAATAGTATCACCATCTCTTACCACCAGAGGTTTTTCCATATCTGGTTCTGTCCTTTGTTCCTTTAGATATACCCATATAAAACCAAGATTAGCCCACATAAAATCTTTAAACTTGCCAAGATTTATCTCACTCATCGCAGATACACCAAATAATGGAAATTGGGGATATAATTTCTCAATTAAAGCTTTTTTTTTCCTTAATGTCTCAACATCAAACAAATCTATTTTATTCATGCAAATAACAGCTTTTTTATATACTAGATTTCCATAACAAGCATCTATAAAATCATCAACACTTAAATTTTTTTCATGAATAATAACCTCCGCATTAGTATATTTCATATCATTAAGCACTTGTTTAATTAAATCATATGAAATTATATCCTCAGAATTATTTAAAGGCACACTAATACCTCCATGTGACATTCTTTTGACATCAATTTGTGGTTTTTTTTGATTGAATCTTATACCTGATTTATATGTCTCATTAAGAAGCATCTTCATCTCATCAATTGGTGTTCTTGAGTCTATAACAAAAACAACCAAGTCACAAGCTCTAACAACTGACAAAACTTTCTTACCAAAACCTCTATTATCTGCCGCCCTATCAATAATTCCTGGCAAATCTAAAATCTGCAAGTTTGTATGTTTATGATGAAGAAGTCCAGGAATGACATCAAGAGTTGTAAACTCATAAGCACCAATCTTTGATTCTTTATTTGTAATCATTCCTAAAAGCGTTGATTTGCCAACAGAAGGTTTTCCAAGAAGACCAATTGTTGCATCACCTTCTTTTTTAACAGCAAAACCTTCACCCTTTGAAGAACCTTTTGATAACTTACTTTCAAGTTCTTCCTTTAATTTTGCAATTTTTGCTTTTAAAAGACCTACCGACCCCTCAGTTCTTTTATTAACTTTAGTTGTTGAAAGTTCATTTTCAAGTTCTGCTATCCTCTCTTTTATTTCTTCATGTGCCATAAAAATATCCTACATAAATCTAATCTAAATAAAAGCAAGAAAGAAATTTTTAAAAACATTGTCATTCTAATTTCATTATTTCTGACCAAAAAAGTCAATACTTAAAAAAATTTGTTTTATTTAAATAAATAATCTCCAATCCCACAAATCTCCAATCCCACAAATCTCCAACCTCCAATCCCAAATCTCACTCAACTCTAATAAATACTGGTGTCAATTCACCATCACCTTCAGTACTACCAGACGCTTCTAGTTCAACAGTTCCAGTAAATGTACAATCTTCTCTTGTAACTCTATTTGTTTTAACTAAAAATGGAAAAGAACCAGAACTTCCACTTCTTATATCAGTATCACTATCTGCATAAAAAATTGAAACTGAACCGCAATCATTTTCAATTCCATAAGAACCACTTCCCAAATCAACCAAATTTTTAAATCTTATTTTAAATGTACCATCAAGACTTCCTTTATTAGTTACATAAATTCTAAAAGTTTTAGAATCAGAAACACTCATCTTAACACTAGGAGCACAAATCCAGCTATCATCATTACTGCACTCAAGACTAGCAAGATCATTTTTAATACCATTATTTAAATCCTCAATAACATCCGTACCCTCACCAGATATTTTAGCAAAAAGGCCTATTCCTAAACCAAAAATAGTAATTCCTATAATAAGCATAATAACAGTACTAATTGGAAGCTCAAATGCTTTCTTATTAATTCTCATTTAATTAATCAATGAAAATCTCACTTTAAATATTTTAACTTTCATTGTGAAGTCATAATTAATTAAACTATAAAAATAAATAAAATCAGAATTAACTGATAATAAATATAAAAATTCTCCCATATTATATTGTGCTCCGCAGAAGTTATTAACTTCGAGAACAGAATATAGAAAACGAGCAAGGCGAGTGGAGAGGACACAAAAGGAAAAACTTTTGTGGACGACTATATT
>CAYLKB010000082.1:0-7440 GCA_964384165.1 uncultured Methanosarcinales archaeon | reverse complement strand
ATACGGTTGGAAAATCTTTCTTTTTTAGCCGCCAATTAAGAGGGGGCTGGAAGAGGGGTGACAAAATCATGGATATCAAAATCATTTTTTTGGACAGGAGATGGCTTCGGCCGTTATGTGGAGGGTCGCGTTCCACCGCGACCGTTTCGGGGCTTCATAAGCGCGACTGTCTGACGCACTGCGAATGGTCCGCTAACTCAAGATCTCATTCCACCTGGATGCGGTAGTAAATGGCGTCTTCCGCTTGGTGAACGCTGTCCGTGTAGATCAGGGTTTGTCCAGCCGTTGACTGATTCGTTGCCAGGATGGATGTCACGGCATTGATGTCTGCGCCCCACAGGATGCGATAGGAACGATTACTGACAACCGTCCATTCAATGACATTATCACCTCCCTGACTCGCGCCGGACCGGATGTTCAGCAGCGAGGCGATGTTCGTCGGATCGGTTCCGGCAATCCATTCCTGCCAGGCGGTCATGCCATCGCCATCCTGGTCACTGCTTTCGGCCAGCTCAAAGTTGCCGGTGATGCCGTGCTGCACAAACCACAGGTGTGGCACCGAGTGATTCGATGTACTATTTTCGGCAAACAACGCCCCGATAGCGCGGTAGGTGTTCATGGTCAGGACCAGTGGATTACTGTTTGTCTGCCCGGCCGGGACCATTCCCGTCCAACCGCCGAAGTGATAGTATGATGCCGGTGCGGCCGTTACAGTAACGCTGCCGCCCAGCGGATACCAGCCCGGATTATCTCCGCCAATACCACCATTCAAAGCACCCGAATTCGTATACATCACGTTGGTATAGAAGTGCCAAGTCAGCACGGCATCATTTGTCAGTGTCATAACAAAAGTGGCGTTACTGCCCGACAGGGGATTATTGCCGGTCATAGTCCAGCCCACATTATAGTACTGTGTCTGCCAGTCATATTCAGACAGCAACGGCGCCCAGTTGGTCAAGGTCGACCCCGCTGCGAAGGTGTTGAGTCCGGTAGACGGACTGGTTGGCGTTTCTATTGAATACACAAAGAGCGTGTTGGAGGGGGCCTCATTCACGGTGACCACCACCGTAAACGCATCCGTTTCCACGCCGTCGCTCATGACATAGGTAAAGGTATCGGTTCCGGTCCAGCCCTGTGCCGGGCTATAGGTCCACTGCATTGCACCGGCGTCATAGGTTACGGCACCATTTGCGGGAGCTGCCAGTGTGCTCAGAGTCACCGCGTCGCCGTCCGGCTCATACCCGGCCAAGCTGATCAGCGATGTATCTTCGACTGTGTCCCGCTGCTGCCATGCCGTTGAATCGACCCAACTTCCCGCCGCCATGTTGGTCATAACACCGTCCGCGCCTGTGTTCGAAGCATCGGCCATAACGTTGCCGGCACCTTCATCCATACGCCAGTAACCGATCAGCCCGCTTTCTTCCCCGGTCATCGCCTCAAAGCGGTTTTGCTGTAACTGCTCGACCGTGCGCACAGTATTCCAAATACGCACTTCATCCACATTGCCGGAATAATAGTGGCCGTAGGTTTTGGTTCCATCCTGGGCCAGGCATATCGGCAAGCCGGAGTTGATATCGCCGATCGCAGCCAGCGACGTGCGGGTCATTTCTTCGCCGTCCTGGTAAATGACGGCATCACCGTCCCGGTCAGCCACCAGGGCGAGATGGTGCCATTGACCATCTGCAACCGTACCGCCATTCAAATCAATTCGATTGGCTCCGTCGCCGATATTGATCTTCCAAGTGCTCTGGTCGGAATTGCCGGCCAGGATAAACCCATTGTTATAACCGCTATTCCAGTCCTTGTCGGAGAGGATGGAGGGGTCGCCGGACCATCCCGAAGATTTCATCCAAAGCTCAACGGTGAAATCATTGGTGCCAAACTGGAAAGCCGCGTTGGTGGCGATCATCACAAAATCATTAGTCCCGTCAAAAGCGAGGGTTTTTCCTGAACCTGCCACGGGCGCATTGCTTTGAGCGCCGGCACCCCATTCCTGCAGCATGATCGCCTGCGGCATATAGCCGTACCAGGCGGGGCCCGGAAGACGTTTCATAACCACGGAGAAGGTCGTGCCCGACGGCACCATGTTTACCCACTGCACCACGTATCCATTCTCGGTATTGTAAGAGAAATCGGTTTCTGCAGTCGCTTCATCTGCATCTCCGGCATCGCCCACACCGGCGCTGCTGGCGTTACTGAATGCCTGGGCGTTGCGCAGTGTGAAGTGTGTATGCGTGTTATAAGCTTGGTCCCGGTTGCCGAACAAGGCCAAGCGGTAATGCTGACCGACATTGACATTGCTGAAAGTCATCGTCAACTCGTGATCCGGTGTGTTGGACCACAGGTAATGATAATTCAGTCCGACATTGATGATGCCGTTGAAGATGTCATAGGCATCGGTGCCGGGGTTCGGGTTTTTATCGGCATCCCCACTGCCGCCCTCCAGCAACTGCCCGGCCGGATAGGAGAACTGCACCTGAACGCCTGCATTGACGCCGGAATGATAATCAAGAAGCTCATACCAGGTTCCATTTCCGGAACCCCGCGTCGTATTCGTGGCATTATCGTCGACATCGATCATGTCGTGATAGGCAGCCCAGTTGGCGCCGGGCAGTACGGTGATTTGCACGCTGTCCGAATCGGCACTGGGTCCGTCACTGACTTGCAACGCCAGTGTGTAGACTCCGGTTGAACTGAAGGTCACTGTGGGATCTTCCACATTGGCCGAAGGACTGAAGGATACACTCCCGGGACCCGCAGTTTTAAACCAAATGATATTTGTGGAACCGGTCGGCAGGCCGTCATCAGAGACGGCTGCATCCATGAGGGCGTTGGAGACCGGCAGCGTAATGCTCTGGTCATCACCCGCACTGACGCTCGGATACATATTGCCCACCACGCGCACCGTGTCGGAATTGGTCAGCGATCCATCATTGACGTCCAGCTTCAGGATATAGATGCCGTTGGCGGAGAAGGAAACACTGGGATCCTCTACATTGGCCGACGGCGAGAAGTTGACGGTTCCCGGGCCGCTCTGCTTGCTCCACTGTATATTGGTGACACTCGCGGGCTGACCATCATCGCTGATGGTCGCCTCCAGTGCGACCGGGATATAATAAAGGTTGGTTTTTCCCGGGCCGGCTTCAACGGAGGGGGCTCCGTTTGTAGGCGGCACTGACCATTCTCGAATGGCGACACCCTGCGGCAGGTAGGCATAGTCTCCACTGTAGCGGGTCATGTAAACCGAGAAGGTCGATGAGGACGGCGCTATTCCCGTCCAGCGCGCCACGTAACCGTTGGCCGTGTTTTCACAGTGATATTCCACTGTGGACTCGTTAGCGTCACCCGCGTCACCCGCTCCCGCACTGCTGGCATTACTGAATGATGCTGCATTCCGCAGTTCGAACAGGGTATGCGATCCATAAGGGCCCGCACGGTTCATAAACAGCGCCACTTCATAACGCTTGTTGACATTGGCGTTACTGATGATCAGCTCAGCACTGTGATCCGGCGCGTTGCTCCAGAAGAAATAATACCCCGCCCCGAAATGCAATGTGCCGTTAAACAGTTCATACGCATCCGTCGATGTATTCGGGTTTTTGTTGGTGGGGGTGCTGGATCCGAGCTGCGGAGTGGCTCCCGAGTAGATGAACGTAATGCTCACGGGCAGGTTGGAGCCGTCCGAAAAATGGACCAAGCCATACGATGTGCCTCCGGAAGAACCCCGCGTGGTGTTGGTGGCGTTATCATCGACATCGATCATGTCATGATAGGCTGACCAGTCGGCGCCGTCAGATTCCGGATTTACGGTAATGGTCACCGTGTCGGAATTGGTGAGCACACCGTCATTTACTTCCAACTTTAATACATAAGTGCCGCTTGTGGAGAATGACGCCGTCGGATCTTCGAGATTGAACGAGGGGGTGAACGAGACGGTCCCCGGGCCACTCTGCTTGCTCCATGATATATTTGTCACCCCGGCGGGCTGGCCGTCATCGCTGATGGTTGCATTGAGCGCGGCATTGGAAGTCGGCAACGTAAGGATTTGGTTGATGCCGGCATTCACTGAGGGCGGCGCATTGGTCGGCGGAACAGGAATTGCATTGGTCAGAGAAATGTCGTCAAACGTAAAGCCGTCCGATGTCATATAATAGTCGTCATACTGCTGAAACTTAATTTGGAACCCTTCGCTAAAGGCTATCCCGTTTGACTGCACGGCGGCATCCAGATCGATAACAAATTCCTTATACGCATTGGATATGGCATCACCCGTCAGATCCACAAGCCGATACCAAGTCGCCCCATCACTGCTGATCGCCACGCCGTCTGACTTATTATGCCCGGTAAAGGTGGAGGCCATAACATGGTCCTCATCCCCGAACTCCTTATGCCAAAAGCGCAGAGTGACATTGCTCAACCCTGCCAGATTGACGGCCAGGATCAGCTCATTGAGCGACTCGGGTTCCCAGCTGCCGTTATCCAAGGCCGCGTGATTGGCCCCGCTGTGGGGCGTATCGGTCGAAATAATTCGAATGCGCCCGTTGCCGTCCGAATAACGAATCCAGTAATTAGAAAATACACCGGATTCAAACCCTTCGAAGAAAGGCGTGGTGGCCGGGGGTATATGGAATCCTTCAACTTGGAAGGTGTAGGGGTTTTCATCCGCATCATTGTTCGCGATGGATACGGCAGCTGTGCGCGTCCCCGTGGCAGACGGGGTGAAGCTAATCTCAAAGGTGTTGGTGGATTTCCCCGCCACCGGTGAAGTGGGCTGAATGGTTACCGTAAAGTCATTGGAATGCGGGCCGCTGACGGTGACTTTCGGCGTACCCGGAAAAAACAGGTTCGAACTGCCGACATTGACAATGCTAAAGGTTCTGCTGACAACCGATGTCGTATAGGCGGCATAGCCGAAATCGGTAAAGGTGTCCGCCGAAACCGAGGTGGATCCTGAAGAGATGATGTTCTCGTTGCCGCGCAACTCCATCTCCGGCTCGTTGATGAGCGTAAATTGGACAACCGTCTGCTGTGGGCTGTTGGTGGCATCAGCGGCATAGACGGTCACGGTGCCGTAATAGGTGCCTATGCCAAGCCCCGTGGCATCACACGCCGCGTATACAACGTCATACTCCGTTTGCAAAGAGCCGTTGCTGATGCTCAAATCCAACCATGCCACGGACTCTGAGTTCGAATACTCTACATAGCCGCCGCCGGGGTTATGGATATCAAAAAAGACCGCGGTCTGATCATTGAGATACGTCCACGCTTCCACGCGGTTCGTATTAATGATAATGGCGGGCCGGGGAAGGACTGTTAGCTCAACATGGATGGTCTGCGGACTGTTTGAAGCGCTGCCGTCTACAGCCACAATAGTGGCCGTGTAAGCGCCCGACGACAGCGCGGCTGTCGCAAAGGTCAGGGTAATGAGATCGCCCTCGGTGGTAGCTGACCCCGATGCCGGCGAGCAGGAAGCCCAGGAGACATCATCGGTAATGGCATAGGATAGGGTTCCGCCGCCACGATTCCAGATGGCAAACTGCTCGGTGGCCGCATCTGAGCCGTAGTCTGTAATCGTGGAAATGGTGGATTCATCGAGGCCGATGACGGGGGAACCACCGACAGCGCCCTCGCCGACAACAAACGTCATGACCTGGCCGGTCATACTGACACTGTGAATATGCAAATCGGAGAGCTGACCGGAACCATTGGTTCCTGTAGCACCGGCCCACCAGCGTGCATCGGGAAGGGTGTTGTCATTAAAATTTGTTACGCCACCCCAATGATAGAGGTCTGTTGAATCAGAACCATTGTTATACTTCTCGAGGTCGAAATTTCCATCGGCCTGCTCAACGCTGGCTTCATAGTGGTCGGCCTCGGTCATCTGTTCATCGTTATTGCTCCCATCATGATCACAATGCCATATAATCAGTCCTTTATCCGGTGGCGACTCATAGCCGGGCGTCGAGCGAACATAGAACAGAAAGTACTCTTTCGTGTTGGCCGGATTGGGATAACGAAAAGCGGAACCGCTGTCAACGCGGACGGCCGCGCGGAAGTGGCTGTTGGAATAAAAGTCCTCAGTGTCAACCCAACCCGCGGCGCGTTTCAGGTAGATATCACTGTTTTTCGGCCATAGGCCGTGAGAGCCACTGGCCATCCAGCTATAGCTGCCGGCACCGGCGGATTCATAGCCGTAATCGTACAGATCGGGGAAACCGCAGAGCATATGGCCGTTTTCATGACTATATGTGCCAATGGAAAGTTCGTCCCCCATATCCGTTATCTGGTAAGCTCCTGTATTGTACCCCTTGCCATCGCTCCAGGTAACACCGGACATGTGAGGCCACAGGCCTTTTGCCCAGCCGTTGACGATATAGCCGGAGTAAAACGTATTCACGCCATCAATGATCCCGTCGCCGTTGCCATCCACCTTGCTGAAATCAAAACCCTGTGCATTGAGATAGTCCAATGCTTCTATAATCATCTCGCGGGCGCGTGTTCCATAACTGACGGACTCATCGGTGTAATAATCCCGATTGTGTTTGGTCGTGTAGTAGGCCGTCACCACAGCGGTATAACGAAGACGGCCCTGCGACTGTTTATAGAAAAAATCATAAATGGAGCCGTGATTGCCAAAGTTGGTATAGCCCGGCTGGTTACAAAAAGCATCCACATCAGCCTGCGTCATCGCTACATCACCAGGACGATCAGGAAACCGAATCAACAGCACCAGACCGACACGCTTGCCGATGGTAAAAGAACTCGGCGGCGACTTGGGCATGGCCAGCCCCGTTTTCTTATCGATGACAACTTCATCCGGATTGTACAGCCGCCCCTTCTCATCCACCCGCAGCAGTTCCTGCGCTTCACGGACAAGGTCCAGCCGTTCATCAGCGGCAATGCGAAGGCTCTTTTTCGGAACAATGTTCTTGGGCACACTGAGGCCGACGGGCACCCCTGTCGATTCGAGACGCTTGCCGTCGGCCGACAATCCGGCATAGCAGAAAAAGCCGGTGGCGGCATCGCGGATCACCGAGGCGCCGTCGGGCGTTTCCAGATCAGCATAGAACTCATCACCGAAAACCCTGAGCTGAATCAGGCTGTCATCGGGCTGTTGAAACGTTTGCACATCACCGAAATGCGGAGCGGCCCACGATGCGATTGTAAAGCAACTCAACAGAATAGCGGATAACAGAAGATTTAAACGGTTCATAACACAACCCTCGAGGAATAACAATAATGATAGGAATTCTTATACGGCCTCATACTATTGATCCAAAACATAGTGACTAAAGGTAGTACGACACGGAGCATCTGTCAAAAGGGCAGAGAGAATCTTTCTTGTTTAGCCGCGAGAGAACGCAAAGAAACGCAAAGAAGAGGGTAACCGCCCAAAAGCGAAGCGATAGATATATTTACGAAGTAAAAAAGTGACCGTCA
>CAYLKB010000081.1:0-7483 GCA_964384165.1 uncultured Methanosarcinales archaeon | reverse complement strand
GGCACAATCTTTTTTGGATTGGGAAAAAAGTTTAAGACTTTTGTCCCACAGCCGTATTAATAAAAATAACATAATAAATAATTAATAATACTACACAACTTATTATTTCATATTAGCTTCTTTTAATTTTAATATTATATCAGAAATATCATACTTGCATTTAATAGGAATTGGAATATTTACAAAATATTTTCTAGGCCCAGTCCTATCCCAAAATTCATACTTTATTTGCAAATGTTCATAAGGTTTTTTAATATGCTTTGCTGATGAGAATTTCGACAATACGAAATCCCATGAATGAAATTGTTTATTTAATAAAACTCCTTTCTCCATAATAATAACATCTGCTTTTGTTCTTTTCTTAAAGTAAAAAATAATTCTTGGCAAAATAAATGCCATAAATGCATACATTAATATCAATCCAATTAAAACAAAAAACATAGCTAATTTACCCTCATCTATAAATAAAATAAATAATAAAAATATTGGAATTGTAATAATACTCAATAATTTGAAAATAGCTGACTTCTCATCTAATCTAAATCTATATTCATATTCTAAAAAATCACTCCATTCTTCAGCTGTATATTCAAAATGAGCTATAAACTTTCTATCAATTAATGCCTTATCAAGTGCTTTAGCCCTTTTATGAAAAATAAATATACATACGATGGACATAATAATTAAAAATATTGAAATCATAATAATTCCTCCATCAAATGAATTTATTTCAAAATTTGAAAATCCATATATTAATCCAAAAATTCCAATTAAACCTATAAAAAACCAAATTTTTACAACTTTTTTTTGTGAATTCTCAATATTTAAAGTTTTTAATTTTTCATTCATTTTTTATCCTTCCCATTTACCTTTAATACATTATGAAATGTTTCATCCTTATTTTCTTGATTATTATTATTTTTATTATCATTATCTAACTTAGCACTTTTATTTTTACTTTCATTACTTTCTTTATTAGAGAGTTCATTTCTATCAATATTATCATTAACACTATTATTATCAATTAATTTATCTTTCTTCAAATTTTGCTTATTTCCAGAATTATTATTTTTTTTATTCTTCTTTTTTGGCCAAAAAGCAAACCATAATAAGAAAATTACAAGTAAAGCCAACCCAAGCCAACCAAGCCAATTAGAATCCTCATCTTGATTAGAATAATGTTTCTTATAATACTCTTCATATTCCTTTTGATTAAAATTAGATTTCTCATTATCAATATTCTCTATTCCATCAATACCATTTGTTTCTAAATAATCATCATCAGGTACCACATAATTATTCTTCAATTTAATATTAGTATCATCATTATCCATAATATCTTCATCAGATATTTTTAAAACTCCAAGTTCAATAGCCTCTTCTTTTAAAGATTTCTCATTCATTTCATCCATAGTCATAAACATTACAGCAGTATTAAAAGTATCAGCATACAATTTTGCCTCATACATAACTCTTGTAATAGACCATCTTATTTTCCACTCATTATCATATTTATATAAGAATGTTACCATATCATTATTTATACTTACCTTCTCTGATGTTTCCTTATGTTCAACCTCACTTATTAATATATAAAATACTAATGCCGTATTTTCATCCATAATTACAACGCTTTTATTCTCTAGTTCATAACTCAATGTAGAAATCTCTGAAAAAACACCTAAAACATAATCTTCATAATTCCAATCTTCTCCCTCAGGCATAATATACTCATAATAATCTTTATCTATAACACCCATATACTTCTCAATATCCTCATCAACACTTGCTTGATAATAAATATCTAGAACTTCTATAATATCACTCTCATCACTTGCAAAACTGATATTAGTAAAACATATTATTGAAATTAATACATAAAATAATGCTTTTTGAAAACTTATATAATTAGATTTCATCAGTTATTACCTCCAAGATATTGATATTTTATAGCTATTGTAATCCCACCATTAGTTGTCCAACCACTCTCATCACTAACTTCTACTAAAATCATAGCAGGAAATGTAAGTTCTGAACTTCTCTCAATTCTCTCGCTATGTGCAATATACTTGAAATTCGCTTTCCATACATTTGCTGCCCATGAAAATGCAGTCTGTGCCCCAGCTGTTAATTTCCCAACAACAGGTATTTTATTTGTAACCAAACCAACAGCACCAACAGCCCCTTGCAACACATCTATTGATGTAACCATAATCTGAGCCCCTGACTCAATATATCCTGCCTCATTATCATTTTCAATAATCTGAGCACCTTCAAAAGCATTACTAGTATATTGCTCAACTTGCATTACATTATAAAATTTATTTTCAACATCAAAAAACTTATTTGCCTTATTTGCATTCTTTGCAAATTTTTCAGCAGCTTCAGCAGAATTTGCCATATTTGCAAAATTTTTCATTTTTGAAGGATTAGTTGTATAAGCTGATTTATATCTAGTAAAAATTCTTGCCTCTTTTTCAGCAATCTCCATATACTTCTTAGCTCCCTTAGCCATTGTCTCACCACCATAAGCCATAGCACCATCAACTAATGTATCCTTATGAGCTTGGACTTGTAAATCCCACATAGATAAACTCTGTAACTCAGCACCTATATTAATATTGCTAAGTTCAGGTGAGTAATAAGCAAGACCATTCTCTTTATTAGGTTCTATTGAAGTAATAATTAATTGATTATATACAGGAATATCATCTTCTATATGACTATCTCCAGGCTCAGCTAGTTCAATTCCACCAACAGTCATTGCTCTTATTCTACTAACTAAATACTCTGCAGTAGGGTTAGTAACTGTAAAATATACAGCTTTAGATGAATCATCCTGCATTTGAAGAGTTTGAGTTTTAAAATCTATATTCATCTCAATAGGTTTTAAAACATATTCATAACTTTCTGCAAATAAAATCTCACCATCATTTTCAACTTGAATTTTAACACTCTCTTCTACATCAAAAAGTTCACCAATCACCTTAACTCTATCATTTGGACTAATTACAAAATGATAACTCTCGGGAGCTTTAGGGTTTCCAGGTTCAATTTTCCATTCATCATTTTTCTTTCTCTCTGATAAAAGCATACCTGTTGTAAACCCAGAATATGGGTCAGAACTCTCAATTTCTCCCTTAATTTTTAATCCATCAAAACTACCAAGTTTAATTTCACAAACATCAACAGTTTCACCTTTCTTATTCTCAAACTCAAAATCCATATAATTTCTAATAATAATTCTACTTGTAATCTTATTATATATTGAATTACTTGTAAATTCAGGTTCGATATTAAAGTCAGAAATTTCAACTTCATCTTCAGAATATAATTCACTATTTGGCTCACATACTCTGCACATAGAACAAGAATACCCCTTATCACAATGAGAATCTTCATCACATTCCATTACTTCCTCCTTTTCTTCTTCAATCTCAAACACCCCATCAATATTATTAACACCTGAACTTGAAATACTAAATGTCTTTGCAATAGATAAAAGCTCTGATTTTAATTCCTCAATTTCCTTATCTTTATCTTTATAATAAATTAACTTATCTACATCATAATACTGCCTGATTAAAAATGTTTCATAAAATTGAAATAAAATCATTTCTCCATGTATAAGAGTTCTTGCTTCTTCTTTTTCATCATCATCTAAATTCTCATAAGCAAACTCTGAGAGGTTACTAGAAAATCCAATTTTATAAAAACTAGCATCAGAACCACCAAAACCACCAGAACTCTCAGTTTTAAGATCGCTAAATCCATATCTAAAATTGGAAGAATACTCAAAATAATCTTCATAATTCTTACTTTCTAAATCAAAAATAACTTCATCATCAGAATATGGAATATAATAATTAACATAAATATTAGCAGTATAAAAATCATGAATATTATCCTTATCTTCTATTTCCCATAGACCTAAATTACTTTCATCAGAATACCTATTTATTGCATCATAAGGTGGATTATAATCTGTTGAAATAGGAGTTAAATCATATTTTGCAACAGTATAAATTGAATTTCCACCATCTTCATTATATATCATAACAGAACATGAACCATCAGTAATAAGAGGAGTTTTAGACAAATCATTGTCCCCAATATAAAGTGCTACAAGCATTCTAATTTCTTTTTGAGCATTATATTCTCTTTTATGATATTTATCAGAAATAAACTCACTTTCAATTTCTGGCAAATTACTAATAGCTATATAACACCCACCAGAAATATCTATTGTATCATACTTTTCTCTATCTTCATCATTAACTTGAATAACAATAGGAAAAAATTTCATTCTATTAACCTTATCAGGTACAAGCACACTTAGCTTTCCATCATCACTATCAAATTGCTGAGCAAAAGAATATGGCATAAGAAATAACAATAAAAAAACAAACAATATAAAATATTTATTCATGAATATGAAATTAAGCTTATATATATAAACTTTATGGCAAAATTGCTATAAAATCACTATAAAAAACTATTTTAATTAAGTTTAAAAAAATCACATCTTTTAAATCTAAATAAACTAGCAATAATATTTCTTGGAAATGTTTGTATATAATTATTATAAGTTTCAGTAATATTGTTATATACATGACGCATCCTTAATATTTCATTTTCTACATGCTTAATCTCTTTTATATATTTTGTAAAACTATTATTAGATTTTAAAGTAGGATATTGCTCTTCAATAGCTATTATTGTTTTACTAATAGTAAAACCCTTCTCAATATCATCATTAACTTTAGAAATATCATCTTGTGATAATACTTGTGATCTTAATTTGCTTATCATAGAAAATACATCATTCTCATATTTAGTCTCTGCTTGAATTATAGTTTTTAAATTACTTAATATATTATTTCTCTTTCTTATAAGAATATCAACCTGACTAAAAGTATTTCTGGTACCATTTCTTAGAAAAATCATTTTATTAAATATGAAAATAATTATTAAAATAAATAATAAAATAATTCCTATAAAAACATAATTTTCTATACTCATCTTCCACCTCCCCCACCACCACCAAATCCTCCCCCACCACCAGCACTACCACCACTACTTCTTGAATTAGCACTATTTACTGAACTTGAAATTGCTGTTGAAAAAATTGCCGTATTTCGATACATATTATTATAATAATTATATGCCTTATCATCTAGAATATTTAATTCTTTCATAAGTTGTAATACTTTCTTAGCAGACCCTAGAGCCACAGCATAATTAAACCAATCCATAAATAAATCCTTATTCTCAAGTCCATACTTTTTCATTAAAGCAAAATCATTTAAGAAATTCTTAAATGCTCTCCACTGCAAATATTCCCTATAATAATCACCTTTAAATGATGAAAAAAAACTACTTGGAGACATTAATAAAAATATAATTAAAATAAAAACAGTTATAAAACCAGGAAAAGCATAAAACCCTATAGATTTTGAAATTCCTTCAGATAAATAAACTAAAATAATTGAAATAAAAAAATAAAAAAAAACTATAATTAAATTTGTGCCAATAGACTTTAAAATTGATTTTCTAAATTTTGAAATTACATTACCTGAAAATATTTGTTCTAAAACTCTCAAATTAGTATCATTACTATTTAAAATAAAATCTATTGAATCGTCTTTGTCAATAAATCTTTCCTTAAAAGATGTAGAAAATTTCTCAATTTTATTTTTATGAGCCAAATTATAAGGAGTCTTTATTTTAGCAAAAACATATAATTGCTTAATAAAAAATTCTTCTAATTCATCAAGTTTAACATCTGAAATATTTTTCTTAACGCTTATAATTAGTTTTTTGCTTAACATTAATTTCTCAACTTTAAAATCTAAAATTACTCCTTTATTCTTCAAACTCAAAAATAATGCTGTAAAGCCATCCTTTGATAATCTAGTCTGATTCAAAAACAAACTTGCTTGCCAAGGAGTCCTTTGTTTATTAGGAATATCATGTAGATAATTAGGTTCTGTAAATAATTTTTCCTTACCAAACATATACCAAACACAAAGAGGTAAAAAACTCAAAAACAAACAAATTAGCAACTCAATATAAAAAGTTGAATACCCTGATTTCAAATCCCCAGTATTAACATTAATTTTAATATTCTTAGAATTAAGAGAATAATAAGTTTTAATTTCATCATTATTTAATGATTTTACATTTAACTCTTTTATATTAAAATGTGATTGCGAAAATAACCAATGAATATTATTATTATCTTGAATATGATTCTTATCAACAGTATAATTAACACTTAATAACTCTTTCTCATTTTTATTAAATTGATTTTCTTTAAAGCAACCTACCTCATTATTAAGAATTTTACTTCTAATTGTACTTGAGTAATAAGATAAAGATGGTTTATCATCATTAAGAATTGTTATAGTCTCTGCTGAAACATAAGCTAACCCAGATTTGCAACTAACATTATTAATTATCAAATTTGAATAATCTGAGAATTCATTAGAATATGAAATTCTTTCATCAAAACTTTTATACAACACATAATATTGTTTAGAATTAAGATTAATATCATATTTCTCAGTCACCAATATCTTATTATTACCTATTTCTCTATATGATATATTAATTTGGTCATATGAAGAATCTACACCTAAAGTATTAACATAAAAGAAAGTACAAAAAAACAAACAAAATAAAATCGCTGTAATAAAATAAATCACACCTTTTTCATTCTTTCCAATATAATCCTTTAAAGACATAAACAATAAATATATTCCTAGATTATTTAAATCTTTCTCACAAATTTATAATTAAAAAATTTCTATACTAAATAATACTCATCTGCTCTAAATCTTTGAAATAATTTCGGTCTATACATACCAATAACTCTAGTATTCTCATATTCATCTCCTCTTTTATAACAATCAGATACTACTTGAACCATCCCCATTGGACCATCTGGAAATACTTCACCAATATTAGTTCTTCCCTTTAACTCAATTACATTTTCCTCTAATAAGTTTTTTAATGAGATTCTTGCTTTAAGAGAGTATGCTCTAAGACATGTAAAATTATCTGAATTAATATAAGTATGTTTAACTTCCAAATAATTTTCACATTTTCTTATATATTGTGCTCCACAAAAGTTTTTATTTTTAAAATGTGGACACAATATGCCAAGAACATTAATTTCGAAGTTTTTCACTGAGAATAATTATGTTGTTCACTATAATTCATAAATCTAAATAAAGTCTCGCAAACACCTATAACTCTATCATTAACTTTTAATAAGGCAAAATCAGTCACATTTCCATTAAAAGATTTATTAAATGTGAAATCATAAAGAGAAACTCCTAGATTTTCATATATTATATCCATAGTTAATAATTCGTTTGTCATATAACAAATTTAATTAAAAGTTATATAAATCTTTCTAAAATAACGGCTGTGGGACAAAAGTCTTAAACTTTTTTCCCAATCCAAAAAAGATTGTGCC
>CAYLKB010000080.1:0-7512 GCA_964384165.1 uncultured Methanosarcinales archaeon | reverse complement strand
CGTTTAAAGTTAAGCCCCACCCTAAAGGATGGGGTAATCTTGAAACGATATATAGTCGTCTGAGAATAAGTTTTTCCTGCAGTCATTCATTTTCATTCATTCGGGACACTTTAAGTAATTACTTAAAGAGTTTTGCTTACTCTCCACTTAGCCTTGCTCTCTCAGCTATAAAGGTGTTCTTTGAAATTAAGAACTTTTGCTGAGCACTATATTATATAAATAATGCTAATTTCTAAAGCTTCCCACTGACAATTGGAAGTTTGTGAGTATACTCCCCACTTAAACTAGGAACAATTATTAGTTCTGAAATTTTAAATATATGGTGGTGCTTTTGGCAGAAGTTCTTAACTACTTCTAAGAACACCTTTATAGCTTTACTACACAAAGCTAAGTGAAGAGACTGCAAGAAAAACATTTGTCAGGCGACTATATTAGCTTCTTGATACTCAATTTTATTTAAATATTTTATTGCTTTTTTTCAAAAGTTTGTAACTTAATAATATCAAACATGAATATATTTGATAAATTATTTTCATTAAAAAAACAATAATGGATATATTTATCCAGAAACTTTAAATGATATCATATCTTTCTATATCATCCTCGCCTAAGTACTCTCCTACTTGAGTTTCTATAAACACTAAGTCATTATCATAAGGGTTTGATATGCTGTGCTTTGAGCCTTTTGGTATTATAAGACTTTGGTACTTTGTAAGTTTGGTTTTCTTTGACTCAACTACTGCCTCAGCGCAACCACTAGATACAACCCATGTCTCGTTTCTTGATTTGTGCTTTTGCATAGTCAGTTTATTTCCAGGATAGATTACTACTTTTCTTACAATTGTGTTTTTGCTCTCTTCAAGTATTTTGTAATTTCCCCAAGGCCTATATATTGTTGTGTGATATTTTATAGTCTTGTCAGTTGGTGATTCTTTTAGAATTTCTTTTACTTTCTCTGATTCCTCTCTTTTGCAGACCATTAAAGCATCATCAGTGTCAACTACAATTAAGTTTTTAACTCCTAAAAGACATATCTTTTTTTCTTCAGATGAATAAACAAAATTCTTTGTTGAATTTAAATAAGAAGTATTCTTAGATCTCGTATTTAAATTATTATCTTTGCTAAATATTGAATAAAAGGCATCGAATGAGCCTAAATCATTCCAATTAATGTCAAGTTTTATAGTTGCTACAATTTTACTTTTTTCAAGTAATTCATAGTCTATTGAATTTTCAGGAAGCAATGAGTATAATTCATTTATGTCACTTGGCAATTTTTTGCCTACTTCATTTAGATATACTTTTTTGTCAAATAAAAATATACCAGAGTTCCAAAGATAACCTTTCTTAACATAGTTTTCAGCTAATTCAATGCTTGGTTTCTCTTTGAATTCTTCAACTAAATTGTCTTTATATTTAATATAACCATATCCAGTATGTGCTGTTCTTGGTTTTATGCCAAATGTTACAAGATATTTCTCACTTAATTTCAAAGCTTTTGGAAGTGACTCTTTAAATAAAGAGAAATTTTCAATGTAGTGGTCTGATGGAAAAATTAATGCTTTATCATCGCATTTTAGAATTCCTGCTGTAATTGCTGGGAATGTATTTTTAGCAAAAGGCTCAACTATTATGTTTTCTTCTGGATACTTAAATCCAAGTTCTCTTATTTCTCCCATAACAAGAAATTTCTGGTCGGCGTTTGTAATTATTATAATTTCATCTAATTCGACTAACTCTAGAGCTCTTAAAAATGTCATCTGGAAAAGTGATTTATTGTCAAATTGCTTGAACTTTATATATTGTTTCGGGAAGTATTTTCTTGATAAAGGCCAAAGCCTTGTCCCCGAACCACCCGATAAAATTATTACTTTCATTAATAGATAATATTGATATTTCTATTATATATGTTTGCATCGCAAGTTTGCTGTAAAAGTATTATTTCAACTTCTAGGTACAATAAGGAAAGTTTATGCCTTTTCTTTCCTTCTAATAAGGAAAGGTTTATATCAATAGATTAATAAGAAAAATTATTATTAATAATTAATAAATCTCCCTAATTCTGGTTGAAATCTTATAAATGGCATTGAGTCTTCTTTACTTAGGCCTGCATGAACATTAGTTGTGTTGTATAGAACTTTTCTTTTTTCATTTCTTTCTCCATTATCAGTATAGCATATATCAGCTTTGAGTAAGAATTCAAAAGGACTCATTCTAAGAAGCGGAGTAAATGAATCTTATATCATATCTTTCTCTCTTAAATATTCTTCTGGACTACGATGACTTGCCCCATACTCTTTTAATTCTCATCAGTTATATAAATTCCAAGAAGCTTAGGTATCTTAGATAGGCTTGGCTTTTGAAATAAATGAAAAGTAGCATTTACATGAGACTCAATTGCTTTACCAAGATTTTCATCAGGTCTCTCAATTGTATTTGTTAATGTCAAAGTAATATCACCATTTTATAATTTTAATGGTTCTTATGTATTTGCAGTTTGAAATATACCCCATTCTCTAGTTACTATTAAGTTAGCTTTTATTAAAGATTCTTTCATGATATAAACAAATAGATTTATTTTAAAATTATTTGCTTTGCAACACCAATTATATCTTTGAAAAAGTTTATGTTTTTAATTACATATAATATATCTTCGTATTTAATACTTACATCATATTCATGTGCAATATTATTTCTGATTTTGATAAAATTAACAAGTATGTTCTGTTGGTTTTTTTCTATAATTTTATTAGAATGTAATATAATTGCTATATCTCTATATTTTCTTGGGAACTCTAAATTCTTAACTTTAATTATCTCATCCCCTAATTCTATCAAGTTATTGATAAGAGTAAATACGGACATAGATACTGCTAAATAAGTGTCTTCTGAGTTTTCCAAAATCTCTATTGTTTCAATCTTTTTATTTTCTATATATTTAATATGTTTATCAATATTTTTTATTATTTCAAGTATATCTTTATTTTCCATTTTTAATACCTCTCTAGTAACATTTTGTCATATATATTTTTTCTATATTCAAAACCTCTATGTTCTCTAATTGTTCTTTTTCTAATTAAATTATATTTCTTTTCATCATTTATAAAAATCACTTTTCCTTCACTAAATATTTTGAATTGTATTTCAAATGGCAATGAGTGAAATAGATGTATATCAAAACCTTCATCCTTATCAGGATAATCAAAGTCAGCATTAGAAATAAATTTATCAGTTATAATGCATATGTCTATATCACTATTAACATTATAATTGTTTCGAGCATAAGAACCAAAGACTACAACAGCAATAACAGATTCTTTTTCTTTCAAATTGTTAATTAAATTTTTATATCTCTTATCTTTTAAAAAATTCATATAAATATATATTTTTATTTATTTATTAATCTTTTGAGTATTTACTAAAGCCAATAGTAAAGCTCATCTACAGTTATGTCTATTATCAAATGAATGAATACTGCAACTAAAAATACAGCTATTAAAATTGAGATATATTTGAATTTTTTTATATCAATATATTTTAGTTTATAGACTAGATATGTTATTAAGATTAGAATTAA
Source organism: uncultured Methanosarcinales archaeon (assembly GCA_964384165.1). GTDB lineage: Archaea > Nanobdellota > Nanobdellia > Woesearchaeales > UBA583 > UBA583. The sequence continues at coordinate 3,935 of CAYLKB010000080.1, read as the reverse complement.
GCAAAGGAATATCCAAGCAAATGGGTTGTGTCCAAGCCAGGATAGAAAATTAAAGAGTGGATGACGATGATGTCCGTAATAACTGAAATTGCCTACCAATAAAGTAATAAGTCCGTAATTTACTAAATCAGGCGATATGCTTCCAATAAAAAAAGCTACTCCTTTCTTAGAATCTTTGAAATAGTATCTGCTAATTAAAAATCCTATTATTCCAATGCCAATGTGAGTTAAAGCACCGCCCATGAAAAGGTAAGTGATATTTTGTATATATACTTATGTTTTAATGTTATATAATATTAAAATATCAATTAATGAAACAATTTATGATTTAAATATTGAATTTAATAGAGAATCATGCGATATTAGAATAGTAAGCTTGCAACAAGTTTTTTATACTTTTTACCATCCAGACACATATTTTCTAAATGATAGAAGATTTTTAGAATATGGTTTGATTATTGATTTTGATAAAGAAGAATTAAAAAGTATAAATTTATTATTAAGTAAGATTTGAGAGATTATGTAATTTTGGAAAATGAAAAAAATTGAGATATATACGGAAGGTAAAATTGAGCGAAATCTTGAATTGCTTGAAAAACATCCCCCTTTAATGAGATATACAGATAATGGTAACAATTATATATGTGTAAATGAAGAACAGGGTTTTAGTTCTCCTGAGCAATTAACAATTGAGGATATAACTGACAATAATATTTTAGTCTCTCATGAACGAGGACTTATAGAAAGTCTTAATTCATGGTATGGATTTACTCCAGAATCTAAAATTAAAGATTTTTTAACTATTTTCTTATCAAATCAAAATAGGAGAGATTTACTTATTAGTTCGCTACTTAAAGAGAGAATTCCTTTTTATCTTATTGCAGAAGATTTTACTTATGATAAATCTGCAAAAACATTTCAAATAAGTACTTTTTATGTTATGGGTTATTCGCCAATATTAGGTTATCAAATAAATAATGGATTGATAAAAAAGTAATTATTTATGGGTATCTGTATTCTTCATCAACCACTTTCTTTATTATCTCTTCGGGGTAATTTTCTTCTCTTAATTTTGCAACCAATATTTCTTCATCAAAAAGTCCTTTGTATCTTTCAATATAATTTTTTGCATGCATGTAGTCAATTTCTTCTTTAGTCATATAATATGTTGATGGATGCTGTGTAGCAGGCCTTCCTGTTGGAGGAGTATATGAAGGGTAATTTTCGATATTGTTAAATTCTTTATAATTTGGAGGAGTATTGTTTGAGGTGTTTGAAGGCATGCTTGGAGGCGAATTAGTTGGAGTATTTATTTTTTCTATTCCAGCTTCAGGCTGTTTTTTCTTATGCATCATAATAATTAATACCGAAATTATAATTACAATTATTATTAAAACACCTGCCCCTATGTAATAGTATAGAGGATTTATTCCAACATTTTCTTTAGTTTGAGAGATTGGAGGTGTTTGAATTGTTTCGTTTTCATTATTTTGAGTAGTTTCGTTTACTGTTGTTGTGTCTTGGACTTGTTCCTCTTCTTGCTCAGTTTGTTCAAACTCCATTACTGCACTATGACTTAAACCTGATATGAAATAATAATTTCCGTCATCTATGCAATTATAGTTTTCTGTATAACTTCCATCACAGGTTAATATGTATTCATAATAACCACTACAATCTGAAGTAATTTCATTAACACTTGAGATTTGAGAATCTTTAACACAAACAAAATTTGAACCAAGGGATTTTTGTACTCTTAATGATTTGTATGTTCCTGGGTTACTTAGGCCTTTTACTACTAGATATCCTTTATTTTCCAATACTCCTTCTTCAAGTTCAACATCTGCTAAGTCAAGTTCATTTGAACTAAAATCATATTCAAATTCAACTATGTTAGTATAACTATTCCTGTCTTTTATAGTTACCATTTGATATCCTGTGAAATTGGTGTCAATGTCTGTGCTGCCACTTATTTCTAGTTGATACTGGTACTCAAAGTTTCCCGAAGGCTTGTTCTTAACTCCATTTTGAGGTGGCTGGTATGTTTGATTTGAAGTTTGATTTTCTTGATCTTCTTCAGGAGGTGTGTATGTTCCTCCCCAACTTCCTCCTCCGCCACCGCCACCGCCACCTCCACCGCCTCCACCACTACTACAAGACCTTGATAGTGTTTGTCTTGTATTTGTTGAACCACAACTATTTGAGTCTGTAGCTGTTCTTGTCTGTACTCCTCCTGAGCAAGACGACCATGAACTGTAACTCCAACTTTCAGTACATGTTTGTGCAATACCACTATGTGTTAGGCCTGTAATTTTTACTGTTGAGTTTGAAGAGTTTGCAAATGAGATTGAATATCCACTTATAGTTGTTGGAATTGAGACTATGTATATTTCACCTGATTGGTCGCATGTATTAGATATTTCACTAAAGTCATCTATTTGTGAGTCTTTAAGGCAAATAGAGCCAAATCTTGTTTTATTTCCGTTAAGTTCTAAATACATTGTTTTTGTGTTTGATGATAGTGAAAGGCCTGAGACTAATAATTTGGACCTGTTTATTGTGTTTTGCTCTCTTATCATTACTTGAGTTAAATTTAATGTTGAGTTTGAAAAGTTAAATTCAAATTCAACTAGTGTTTTATTTGATTTCTTGAATGTAACATTATATGTGCTGTTTAATACTTTTGAGATATTTGTACTTTGATTAATATTAACTGATAGATTTTCTATATCAGTGTATATGTTTGAAACATTTCCAAATACCTTGTCAAGACTATCATTTATTCCGTCAGCGTCTGTATCATTTATTGTACCATTTAAGAATAAATTAACAATGTAATTTATAGTATATGAGTTTTCTTGGCCATATGTATTTTTAAATATAAATCTAATTGAATTATTAGAGTAATTTGATATTAATGTTAAGTTTATGAATTTTGTATTATAATTCATATCATTTATATATTTCTTGCCCGTAATTAAGTTTTCATAATATATTGATGTAATGTTTGTGTCAAATTCTAGTTCAATAGGTATTGCTCTTGTTGTTGAGTTAATTGAAGTCCCGTTTGTAATTGAGCTACTAATTATTTCTGGAGGGTTTTCTGTTATGGTGAAATTAAATTGAGTTTCTAATGGGTTTAGTATATCTAAAGTATAGTTTCCAAGGTATGGATAAGTATAATTAATAGATAAATTATAATTTCCTGAACCATTTGTGTTTAAAATAAGAGAGCCATTCTTTATATTATTTGAATTGTTTGCAGATGAGTTAATATAATATAGCGCATATGAAATGTTGTATGATATTGGGTTAAATTCTACAATTGGCTCATAATAATAAGAGAAATTTAGTAACAAAAATTCTAAAAAATAGTTCCTGCATAACTTCCATAACCAGTTGTAGTACTATAATTATAAAAATACTTTTAAAAAAAATACAAAAAGTGTATAGAAAATTAAGGAATTTATGATGCTTGCAATATCACCATAACAAATTGAATCTAGTTGTTATCTATTATTTCTAGGCTATCACTATGGTATATTCTCATGCGAGAGTTGTAAGGGATTCTTCAAACGCTCCGTTCAAAATCGGAAGACATTTTTCTGCCGCCATGATGATTCGTGTATGATTATCGTCAGCAGTCGTAAGAAATGTCCGGCATGTCGGTTCGCGAAATGCCTCGAAGCTGGAATGAAAATAGAAGGTTCATTGTTATTTATGCCCGAGTCGATCGACGGAGTCGGTTCAGGCATAATGGAATGAGATGAGTGCTCCGTTGCTGTCGTCATTACAAAATGAGCTATTTTATTCACTCGAGAGCTAGGGCCATCAAACTTGGTCATAAGAATGAGCCATTATGTGCAACATTATAAGTGACGTCATTAACTTTTTTATTTAGCAAAATAACTCAAAAATGATTGCAAATGGTAATG
>CAYLKB010000079.1:0-7588 GCA_964384165.1 uncultured Methanosarcinales archaeon | reverse complement strand
ATTCTGATATTGAAGCATGTGGTGGTATTCATATGCAGGAAACTGGAGGTATTGGTCTTGTAAAAATTGTTGATACTCAGAAAATTCAAGATGGAGTTGTTAGACTTAAATATGTTGTTAGGGATTTTGCATTAGATTCAATTGATGAGGAGGAGTTAATTTTAGATGAGATTGCTAGATTTTTGAAAGTTGAGAATAAGAAAATACCAACTACTGTTGAAAAGTTTTTTAATGAATGGAAAAGTCAGACAAAGGAGATTGATAAATTAAAAGAGTTATTAAAAAATACTTTTATTGAGAAAATTCTTAATTCTAAGAATAATGAGTTTTATTTTAAAGGAGATTTTGATATGGGTTTTTTAATGGATGTTTTTACAAAATCAGTGTCTGAGAAAAAATTATTAATGGTTAAGGGTGATAAATTTGCAATAGGTTCTACTGGACTTACTGGCATTAATGATGCTAAGAAAGTAATTGACAAGAAGACATTTAAGATTTATGTTTTGTAGAGAATGAAGAGAATTAGACAAATTATTAAAACAAGGAAAGGGGATTTAGAGCTTGATGAGATAGGAAAGCTTCTTTTAGCTTTAATTCTTTTACTTATATTAATTGCTATTGTAACATTAATTTTTATTCCTGGGTTTGAAACTCAATCTAGTGATTTGAAAGGTATTTTTAATTTTTTTAAATAATAATTATTATATAAGTCCGAATGCATTCATTTCTGTTTGCATAAATAGTTTTGTAGGTAATGAGTGGACTTCGTGATTTCTTGCTCTTAAAAAGTCTTTGAATGCTTTTGTTCCTTCAAGAAAAGTGTAATCTATTGTTTTAGTAATTAGGGTTATTAGCCATAATGGGGCTGCGATTATTTCGCCAGGGCCTAATGGTATCATACCTATTGCAATACTGCCTTTAATTGATAGGTTTTCAAATTGTTTGTAAATTTCAATTAGATGAATATTTTTAACAAAATTTTGAATTTCATTTGAGTTTTTGTTAAATACTTCAAAGAACTCTGAGATAAGAATTTTTTCTTTTTCTATCAATTGGTTGAGGTTTTTTGAGAAGATATTTTTTATTCTTATTACAAACTTACTTTGTTGTTTTTGTTTAAATAGGATAGATAGTTCATTTTGTTGAGAAGTATAAATACTATAAAATGCTTTTTCATGTTGAATTAAGAAATTTCTTCTCTCATCAAGCATTTTTAACAAGTTTTCATTTATGTTTGTTAGTATGTTTCTAATTGTTATTAATTCTTTTACCGTTTCTTGATTTTTTATTCTGTAGTGTTCAGATAGCAGTTTTTCAAGTCTTATTTTTGTTTCTACATCGTTAGGGTTGTTTTGCATAAGGGCAATGTAGGTTCTTAGAAGTTCAACTTCTCTTGCATCATTTGATGTTTGAATTATTTGAACTGAGTTTTTTATTTTTTCTTGAATATTTATTGCTAGAAGTCCATGTATTATTTCACTAATATTTTCTGTTGCTGTTTGAAAAGTTTTTTTAACGTGTGATGAAAGAGATGCATATTTGTTAATATGTTTTGATAAATATTGGAGTTGTTTAATTTGTGTCTCAACTGCTTTTTGAGTATTTATTATTGTGGTTATGTCTGCAGAGTTTTTAGGATTAATTAGATAGTTTTTCATTTCTAGGAATTGGACAGAGTATTCTATCATTTCAAAGAACATATGGTCAATTTTTGCAAGGTAGTTCCAAGCTCTATATAAAGTATCTTTGCCAGAAAATGAAATGTTTTCTAGAGTTAGAGTCATGATAAAAATATGAAGTATGTAGTTTTTATTATTTTCTATTCTCTTTATAGTTGTATTTTTATTATTTTTGCAACAAAAAACCCATTTGTATCGTTCTCATGTGGCCAAATCCTGAGAGTATTCTCTGTTATATCTTTTGGTATTTTAAAACCTTCAAATTCAGTTATTTTTGTTTTTGTTTTTAGATTGGGAAGGGTTGCTGAAAGAAGTTTTGCATTTGGGTGGGTTTCAAGAAACTTTGCAATACATATTTCGTTTTCTTCTGGGTCTAGTGAGCATGTAGAATATGTCATTATACAATTGTTTTTTAATAGTTCGAATGCTTTCTTAAGAAGTTTAAGTTGTAGATTTTGCATTTGCTTTAATCTGTTTGGATTATATGTTTTAAGAGTTTTTGGAGATTTTCTTATAACTCCAGAACCTGAACATGGGGCGTCAAGTAGTATTCTGTCATAAATTTGTTCTCCTTGAATAAATCTTGCATCATTATTTGTTATGATTATATTTGTAAGTCCTGAACGTTCAAGATTGATTTTTAGTGCTCCAAGTCTTGAATAATCTACTTCATTGGCTACAATTATTCCTTTGTTTTTCATTAAATCTCCAATTTGAGTTGTTTTTGAACCTGGGGATGCTGCCATGTCGAGTACTTTGAATGTATCATCTATTTTATCTGGAATTTCTAAAAGTAATGGTGGTGTAAGAGATGTTGCTTCTTGGACATAAATTTTGCCGAGGAAGTGTTCAAAAAGATTTCCAATATCAGTTCTATTATTTTCATCATATTCTACAAAATAAGCATTATTGCACCATGGGACACTTAAAAGTTTATATTGCCTTTTTAATAATTCTTCTATAAGTTTGTTTTTGTCATTTACTTTTATAGAATTAATTCTGAATGATTTTTTTTGAGGCTTAAGTATTGTATTTATAAATTCTTGATAATCAGAATCGTTTTTTAGCATTTCTTTAAATCTTTTTTCAAATACTGGTTTAATTTTAGAGTTTTGAGTGTTTGAAATATCTTCTATTTTTTTTGACATATTATTAAAGTAGGATTGTTGGATTTATAAATAATTCGAGAGAGTTTAAATTGATTTGAAAGAAGAACTTTTAGTTTATGGTTTATGATTTTTGATTTATGGTTTTTGATTTATGGTTTTTTGTTTTTGTTTTTAATTTTTGTTAGAGTTTGAGTTATGATATTTTGGATTTATAATTTGGTTATGGTGTTGATATTAAAATTTCTGATGCAAAGTTATTTAAATGAGCTGGTTTTTCGTACAATTATAGATAAATGGTAAAACAGATTAGTCCTAATCGGTCAGAACTTATGAAATTAAAAAGTAAAATAAAAACTGCACGTGGTGGTCATAAGCTTTTGAAGAAAAAAAGAGATGGGCTGATAATGGATTTTTTTATTCTTTTAGAAAAAGCTAAAGATTTAAGGTCTGAGATGATTCAAACATTTTTTTTGGCTAAAAAGAGCATGGCAAGAACTAGGATTTTATCATATGATATGGAATTGAAAATATATGCAAAAACTACTAAAGGTAGAAATTTAATAGATTTTCAAACAAAAAATATTATGGGTTTATCAGTTCCACAAATTAAATCTGAGTTTGAAGAAAGGGATTTAATTGAAAGAAATAGGACTATTTATTCATCATTTACTTTAGACGAGACAATTAAAAGATATGAAGAACTTGTAAAGAAAATAATTATTGTAGCTGAGGTTGAAACTGCCATGGTTAGATTACTAAATGAAATTGAAAAGACTAAAAGAAGGGTTAATGGTTTGGAGTTTACAATAATTCCTGAATTAATAAAGGCTGAAAGTTTTGTAAAGCTTTCTCTTGATGAACAGGAAAGAGATAATGTTATAAGATTAAAAAAAATTAAAGCAAAAATAGATTAATTATTTATATTTTGTTTTTACAATTTTTTAATGATGCGATATCTTTATAACTTTAAATGTTTTTAATATTATTATGGATGCAAAAGAGGCTTATGAGAATATTCAAAAAAATAGTAAATTCAGAATAAAATTATTTTTTTCTGAACTTACAAAATATAAAGTCCCATCAAAAATTATATATTTGTTTATTTTGGGTTTTTTGACAATTTATTTTAGGAATAGTACATATCAGAATGTTTTGTTGTTAAAAATTATAGAAATATTATTTCATTTTTTTATGATCCAGGTTTTTTTTAATATTATAAAAGTTTTAATTATTGCTATTTATAAAAAGAGGGGTAAGTATCCTAAAGACCATGAAGATAATTTTATTCTTGGAATTTCAAGGGTAACTCTTTTACTTACTTATGTAGTGTTTGTATTGGTTTTTTTAATATTAATAGGAATAAATGTTCTTGATTTTTTAATGTCACTTTCTATTATTGCTGTGGCTATTGTACTTATAACTAATGAATATTTAAAGAATATGATAAATGGTATGATATTAATGTTTTCTGATGATTTGCGTTTGAAAGAATATATAAAAGTTGGAGATTTGAAAGGAAGAATTATTAATATTAATTTTTTGAATACTCAAATTAAGACTGATGATGGGGATGTTGTTTTTATTCCAAATTCTTTGTTAATTAATGATAAAGTTATAAATTATAGTAAAAGTATAATAAAGAGAATTAAGTTTAATTTTTCTTTGAGCAAGGATTATTTTAATTGTATGGATGAGTTTGAGAAATATATTTCAGAGAATGTGGCAAAAGATTTTGAGTTAGTGTCAGAAGATGGAGTTTTGTTAAAAGCTGTTGAAATTAAAAAGGATGAGGCTTTTTTTAGAATTGAAGTTATTGTATCAAAATATAATTTTAAGATAGAGAAGAAATTGAATAATTATTTATCAAAACTTATCTTGAAATTTATTTCTGAGAAAAATATTGTCTCAGATAAGAAAGTCGCAGAGTAATGTTTTTGAAATATTAATGAGGTATTAAAGTTTTTTTATTTATACTATTATTTTTAATTTATCGATGATTTTTGTTTATATCTTCAGATAATTTTTTTTGTATAAAAGTAAAATATAATATTTTCCAATTGGATGTTTAATTATGTTGTTTTTGATGTTTTTGATGTTTTTTTTGTTTTTGTTGTTTTTGTTATTGTTTGTGTTTTTGTTATTGTTTGTGTTTTTGTTATTGTTTGTGTTTTTGTTGTTTTTGCTGTTTTTTTTGTTTTTGTTGTTTTTGATTTTTTGCTGTTTTTGATGTTGTTTGATTTTTTGTTTTTTTTGCTGTTTTTGTATGTTGAAACTGTCATTATTATTAAGTAGTTGAAAACTAATATATATTTTATAGTTTCCCAAAAAAATTAGGCGGTTATTAAGAGGTAAAGAAGGATATAAAATGAGCCTACTCTTACAATCTTAATTACTGCATTTTATTTTTGATATAGATTATTATAAATAATTACTTGATGTTATACATAAATTTTAAATATGAAATTAATTTAGTTATTAATATGACTGAAAATTTTAAGAATATAATATATTCGCTTCATCCACTTGAGAGAAAAATACTGCCTAATTTATTGGTTCTATCATTAGAACAGGCTTTGGAAAAGTCAGGACTTGATAGTGCAGAGTTTAATACTGGGCTTATGCTACTTGAAAAAAGAGGTTTTGTTGAAATTATTAGGATAGATAATAAATATATAATGCTTGATAAATTTGGTGAAAAATATGTGGGTGGTGATTTGCCTGAGATTAAATTTTTAAAAGAGATTATTGGTGGGGAGAAGAGTGAGATTGAAATTGGTTTAGATAAGGAAGAACTTGCTGGGGCTCTTGGGATTTTAAAAAGAAATAATTTGATAGAAATAAGAAAGGATAATAATGGGATGGTATTTAAGGCAAAGTTAGATGCAAATAAGTTTTTAGATGATAATAAATTTAATCCTTTAAAATCTTTTGAAGGTGGTGTTAGAAAAGAAGAAATATCAGCTGATCAAAATAAAATCTTGGAGAGTTTTAAATATAGAAAAGGTTTTTTTAAGGAAGAAATAAAAAAAAAAGTTGAAATAGTTTTGACTAACGATGGGAAGAAAATTGCAGAGGAAATAAAAGAAAAATATTCTGATTTAGAATTAATTGAAGGTCTTGAAGTTGATGATTTGAAAACTGGATTTTGGAAAGGTAAGGAATTTAGACATTATGATGTCGGGGTAAAAACTGGTATTGGTGATATTGGAAGAAGGCATCCTATGATTGAAGCTAATAATATTTTAAGGGAAGTTTTTGTTGAGATGGGTTTTGAAGAAATGCAAGGGCCTATGATTGAGTCAGCTTTTTGGAATATGGATGTTCTATGGATTCCTCAAGATCATCCTGCAAGAGATGAGCAAGATACGTTTTATTTAGAAGGTATGGCTAAGCTTCCTGAAGATTTAGTCGATATTGTTAAGAGTCTTCATGAAAAGGGAATTAAGAGATCTCATACTCAAGATGGTGATTGGTCGGCAGATATTGCTAGTAAGAGACTCCTTAGAACTCATTCTACATCAACAACTTTTAGATATTTAAATGATTTATCTGAGAAATATAAAAATGGTGAAGATATTAATGGGAAGTATTTTTATGTTGCTCATGTATTTAGAAATGAAGCAATAGATGCTACTCATTTAGCTGAATTTTTTCAAGGAGAGGGATTTATTATTGGTGATGATTTGAGTCTTGCAGATTTGATGGGTTTTGTAAAAGAATATTATGCAAAGTTTGGACTTGATAAAATAAGGTTTAAACCTACTTTTAATCCTTATACAGAACCTTCTATGGAAGCGCATTATTATGATGAGAAGATGGGTAAATGGTATGCTTTAATTAATTCGGGAATATTTAGAGTTGAAACATTAAAGGCATTTGGGCTTGAAAATAAAAGAGTAATTGCATGGGGTATGGGCGCTTCAAGAGTTGCGGCGCTTCTTGCTGGTAAAGATTCTATGAGAGATATTACTGGTGCTACTTGTGATTTTTCTTGGCTTAAAACAAGGCCTATGATGAAAAGGGAGATTATTAGAAAATAATTTTTAAATTATAATTTAAAGATTATTTAGTTTATTTGCGAGTTTATTTGCATACAATATTCTTTTTCATTGATTGTTGTTAGTTTATTACATATGGATGTATTTTCTAGAGTTAGGGCTAGAATTGAATAGCATATTTTTCTATTTTCAGGGATTGGATATTGTAATTCGCATATGGAGTTTGTTTTATTTTCAAGTTCATTAATATAATATCCAAATGTGGTGCCGTAACATAGTGTTGATTCAAATTCATTATTGTCGGCATTGCATAGAATAACTGATTCTTCTATGCTAGAATTTTGGAAGCTTTCGAAATTATTTGAAAATGTTGTGAAGAAATATATTCCAAACCCAATTATTGAAATACATAATAATAATGAAATTATTCCTAGTACGAGGCCTGCTATTGAGAATCCAGTAATTTTTGTTTTCTTTTGAATAAAGAAGAATACTATGGATATTATTGCTATTATTATACCTAATGGAAAGAAAATAATTGCAAAAGGCAAACTTAGAATTCCTAAAGCAAAACTTGCTATTCCATAACTTTTCGAATAATTTTCATTGTTGTTCTCAATGTATTCTACATGTTCTGGTTCTTTTCTGTAGTTATGTTCTTCAATATTTTCATGGTTTTTGTGATGTTTTTCTTTCATATATATAATTAATTGAGAATTTATTTTTTAAATTCTTTGTTAATTTCTTAATATAGTCGTCCACAAAAGTTTTTCCTTTTGTGTCCTCTCCACTCGCCTTGCTC